>VEQI01000166.1 GCA_018883305.1 Limnohabitans sp.
CGGCGTGACTGTCACGGAAGTGGGACTGCAAGGCAGTGGCTCGACCATCACCAACCTGACCACCACCGTGGCAGGTGCTTACGGTACGCTCAGTCTGTCCGCCGATGGCAGCCTGATCTACCTCGTCACCAACACCAACCCGGTGGTCAATGCCCTGGCGCCGGGTCAAACGCTGACTGAAGTCTTCAACTACAAGGTGACCAACAGCTCGTCTCTGTCGTCGTGGGCAAAGCTGACCATCACCATCAATGGCACCAACGACGCCCCTGTGGCCGTGGCTGACACCAACACGGTGCAGGAAGATGCCGGATTGAACGCCACGGGTTCCGTGCTAACCAATGACACGGACGTGGACAACAACGAAAGTCGCACGGTCACCAAGGTTGGCACCGCCAGTGCCAATACCGCAGTGGCCAGTGGCACCACCTCGGCCAATGGCACACCGGTCACCGGCACCTATGGCACCTTGACCCTGGGCGCTGACGGCACCTACAGCTATTCGTTGAACAATGCGCTCCCAGCTGTTCAAGCCTTGACCCTCAACGGTGCCACGCTCTCTGACGTCTTCCGCTACGAAGTGACGGATGCCTACGGGGCCACCGCCACCACCACGCTCAGCATCACCATCACGGGCAACAATGAACCGCCCGTCAACAGCTTCCCCAGCACCGCCACGACCAGCGTGAGCACGCCGCTGAACTTCACCGGCAGTAACCTCATCAGCGTGGGTGATGCCGACAACAACCTCAGCTGGACAGCGCTGGCCGTGGACCATGGCACTTTGTCCTTCACATCATCACCGCCCGCAGGACTGGTGGTAACGGGCAATGGAAGCGGCGCGGTTCGCATCTCCGGCTCACAAGCAGACATCAACACCGCACTGGCCCTGCTCAACTACACCCCGACAGCGGGCTACACGGGCGTGGATTACCTCACGATTGCCAGCCAGGATGCCGCATTTGCCAATGACAGCGACAGCGTTCAAATCACCATCGGTACGCCTTTGATCATGTCTGTCACCGGCCCCGCCAACTCGGTGTCTGAAGGTAGCACGGCCTTGTTCACTGTCAACTTCAGCCAAGCCTTGACCAGCAACACGGATGTGAGCCTGAGTTTGCAAGACGTGAGCACGCAAGCCGCTGATTACAGCCTCACCAAGGTGTACTACCTCTCAAGCGGCGTGGAGCAGGCGTTGACGGTGACCGGCAACTCCGTCACGGTTCCCACCGGCGTATCCACCTTCTATGTGCGCGTCACCACGACCGCAGATTCTCCCGCCGTGTTTGAAGGGTCAGAATCTTTCCGACTCACCGCTGGTTTCACGGATAGCACTTTGGCCGCCAGTGACCCCACTGCAGACAACTCGTCTACAGCCACCATGGTTGACGATGGCTCGGGCACGGTTTATGGACCGACTGGCAACACCTTGAGCACGGCTGCGGACGATGACCGCACAGTTGGTGTCACCGCCTACGGCCCCGTCAACGAAGGCTCGACCTACGCCATGTTCAAGGTCGATGGCACGCCTGGCTACGCCATGGACCTGACGCTGCAAGCAGCTTCCTCCGGTACAGCTGCCACCACCAGTGGCTTCACCTTCCAGTTCTCCACCGATGGCGGCACCACCTGGACCACCTACGACGCCACGCACAAGCCCACCGTGCCTGCGGGTGGTTCGTTCTTCGTGCGCGTGAACATCACCACCGAAGCGGATACCACCTTCGAAGGCGCAGAGACCTTCGCCCTCAAGGCCAACTACAGCACCAACACCGCCAAGAGTGCTGCGGCTGACGCAACCATCATCGATGATGGCACCGGCAGCAAGTACGATGGGTCGTTGTCTGGCTCTTCGCCAAAAGCCAATACCGATCAACTGGATGACGATCGACCCAAGCCGATCATTCCTGTTGCGCCGCCTGCTGCACAACCACCTGCTAACGTCAAACCACCTGAGGCACCCGCAGGACCTCCCGTGTCGCTCCCCAAGCCGTTCAATTCAACGGTACAGCCTTTGGAGCAAAAACTCGCACCGCCGGCAGAACTGCCCGCGCTTCCGATCGAGGGCATTCTGACCAGCAACTCCGGCTTCCCCATCGTGGCCATTGAGAGTGCACCGCCTGGATTAACCCTCAACAAGGGCATCACAGATCAATTCGTCGAACAAGGAACCAACACCGGCAAGTTCACCGTACCCTATGACGCGTTCATGCATTCCAAGCAAGATGCCGTCATCAAGCTGCAAGCCAAACAAGTTGACGACTCTGCCTTGCCCGCGTGGGTGAAATTCGATCCGCAAGCCGGCACATTTGAAGCGACCCCACCTGCCAACTTCAAAGGCAAAGTGGAATTGAAGGTGATTGCTCGTGACGAAGATGGGCGAGAAGCCACCTCTATCTTCCGATTGTTTGTGGGCGAAGAAACCCCCGCACCCGTCAGACCGCAAAGTCGTGACAGCCTGAGCGAAAAAATCCGATTGACGGCCAAGCGACAGCTGAGCACGACACCGATCGCTTCGAAACTGATGACTCACGCCCTGCCAGCTTCGGCCGCAACACATTCACCGGCGGGATGATGAAGATGGCCTTCCCATGAGTCATCCTTATCTGACACATGGGAATCCATATTCCTAACAATTCCTAACGGTTAAACCATCCTTTAGCCGAAAGATGATTCACATATAGATGGGAATCGTCTTTCGTGAGGATGTTAATATGAGCTATTTAACATTCATATATTGGAAAAGTTGTTGAATATATGAATTTTTTAATATTAATTAAATAACTCTCTATATTGATAGTTTTAATCAGTTTTACTAGTTCGTATTAGCTACCCTATAGATATGCTTTCGTAGGATTGAACTGCGTGTCTTTGGGCTTTGGTGAAACCGATGCGCCCAAGGGATGCACGCCATCAGCACGATGACAAAGCATGCTCAAAGGATTCAAAGTGAGAGTGAGACTGCCCCACAAGACATTGGTGTTGAGCCTGGCCGTGGCGCTGGGCGGATGCGCCAGCATATCCCCCGAAGCGCTCAAGCAAGCGGAGCTGGCGGCCAGCACCCAGGCCGATTCCAACGCCATGCTCAAGGACGTGGAGCCCCTGCCTGCGGCGCTGAGCATGGACGAGGCCATTGCCCGAGCCCTAAAGTACAACTTGGATCGGCGCACCCGCCTCATGGAGGAGTCTCTGGCCCTGGGCCAGCTTGACGTGGCCCAGTTTGACATGCTGCCCAAGCTACTGGCCCAGGCCGGCTACATGTGGCGTGACACCGACCGACTGAGCTATAGCGCTGACTCCGTCACCCGCACCCGCTCGGCCTCGGCACCATTCATCTCCCAGGACCGCATCCACTCCCTACGCGAGCTCAACTTCAGCTGGAGCTTGCTGGACTACGGCATGGGCTACTACGGCTCGCGCCAGCAAGCCAACCGCTTCCTCATCGCTGGCGAGAAGCGTCGCAAGGCCATGCACCTGCTGGTGCAAGACGTCAAGACTGCGTACTGGCGTGCCGCCAGTGCGCAGCTGCTGCGTGACGATGTCGTCAAGATCATCCGAACCGCGGACGAGGCGCTGGAAGACTCGCGCAAGTCCGAGGACGAGCGCGTGCGCAACCCCATCGAGCCCCTGCGCTACCAGCGCCAGTTGCTGGAGAACGTGCGCCTGCTGGAAGCCATTCAGCAAGAGCTCTCCACCGCCATGGTGGACTTGGCCTCGCTGATCAATGCGCCCATTGGTGCACCCATTCGCATTGCCCAGACCGATCTGAAGAACATCTCCGTGCATGCGCTGGATGTACCCATTCCCAAGCTGGAAGAGATTGCCCTGCAACAAAACGCCGAGCTACGCGAACAGCACTACAACGCGCGCATCGCCCGCGATGAGACTCGCCGCACCCTGGTGCGCCTGTTCCCCAACCTGAGCTTCAACTACGGCGCCAAGTACGACACCGACAACTACCTGGTCAACCAGAACTGGCGCGAGGCGGGTTTGCAGCTCTCCTTCAACCTGCTGAACCTGTACACCGGCCCCACCCAGCTCAAACTGGCCGAGGCCGGTGTGGCCCTGGCCGATCAAAAGCGCATGGCCGCTCAGCTGGGCGTGATCACGCAAGTGCACCTGGCACGTCTGCAGCTCATCAACGCGCGCGCGCAGTTTGAACGCGCTGAGGCCATTTACGAGACCGACAACAAGATTGCCTCGCTCATGCGTGCGCGCCAGCAAGTGCAGGCGCAAAGCAAGCTGGACCTGGTCAGCAACGAGACCGCGGCCATCCTCAGCCTGTTGCGCCGCTACCAGGCGCTGGCGCAGGTGCAGTCCGCCGAGAACAAGCTGGTGGCCACTCTGGGGCTGGAGCCCAACATTGGCAGCACCAGCGAGTTGCCGCTGCCGGCGTTGACGGCGCAGGTATCGCAAACGGCTGTCAACTGGGCGGGCCTGAAGGACTTTGTGCCCCAGACCCTGCCGGTCGTCACCAGCGAAGACAAGAAGTGAGCATGGCGGTGAGCCCGCGTGCCCTGCGCTTGTTCGCAGCCTGCGTGCTTGGGATTGGCTGTACCTGGCCGCTGGCGGCTCAGACCACGGCCACGCCCTCGGGGCTGAGTGCAGCCGCGGCGGGCGCGCGAGCCCCCGCCGAGCGCCAGGAGATTCGCGCGCAGCTCATGCCGCGTCGCTACACCACCGTGGCCGCAGAGATTGCCGCCAAGATCAACCAACTGCCCTTCCCCGAGGGCAGCGCGTTTCGTGCGGGTCAGACCCTGGTGAGCTTTGACTGCAGCTTGCAAAACGCGCAGCTGCACAAGGCCCAGGCCGAGCTCGACTCGGCCGAGCAGACCTTCAAGTCCAACCAGCGCCTGGGCGAGCTCAACGCGGTGGGCACACTGGAGCTGGAGCTGTCTCGTGCCGCGCTGGCCAAGGCCCGCGCCGAGCTCAATGGCAACCAGGCCGTGGTGGACAAGTGCGTGGTCAATGCCCCCTTTGCCGGTCGCGTGGCCGAGCAAAAGGCGCGCGAGCAACAGTTTGTGCAGCTGGGCCAGCCCCTGCTGGACATCTTCGATGACAGTGTGCTGGAGCTGGAGTTCCTGGTGCCCTCCACCTGGCTGAGCTGGCTGCGCGTAGGCGGGGCCTTGCGGGTGCACATCGATGAGACGCGCAAGTCTTACCCTGCGCGCTTCATTCGCATGGGCGCGCGCGTGGACCCGGTCAGCCAGTCCATCAAAGTCGTCGCCGAGATCAATGGCAAGCCCGCCGAGTTGATGGCGGGCATGAGCGGGCGCGTGCAAGTCAGCGCCCCCTCGCAGTGAACACACCCCGTAGCAAACAGACAGGGTATCCCGACCGCATTCGGGATAGGAGCTTGAGATGAGTCAGAAACGTACAACCCTTGAATCCACCACCGTCACGCGTTTGAGCAAGGCCGCGCCACGCCAGCGCAAAGCCTGCGCCCTCATGGCCCTGGAGCAGCGCTTCATGTTTGATGGCGCGGGCGCGGCGGATGTGGTGGACAAGACGGTTCATCTGGAGCTGGCCGCACCCGCTGCGGGGGCCATCCCCGAGGCCACGCTGCAGGCCAGAGCGCAGGCCGAGCAGGCCGTGGCGCAGATGCTGGCGCGGCCTGACGCGCAGGCGCTGATGTACCAGATCTTGCGCGGCGCGCAGACCGACGCACAGCCCTCCGCCCAGTGGCTGGCCGCCTTCGAGCAACTGCAAAACGATGTCAACCAGGGCAGCTTGAGCATTCATGTGGAGTTGCGCAGCAACGCCGAGTTGCAAGGCGCCAAGGGCGCCTTCAGTGCCAGCGGCACCACTGCGCAAGCCACCATGTACCTCAATGCCGACTGGCTGGCCAGTGCCGACAGCGAGTCCGTGACTCGCGTCATGGTCGAGGAGATGGGGCATTACCTGGACACGCGTTTGAATGCCAACGCAGACACCCCGGGGGACGAGGGCGAGATCTTCTCGCGCGTGGCCATCGATGGCGCCAACCCCCTGTCTGTCGCCTTCCTCTCCGAACAAAACGACCACACCACCCTCACCATCCAGGGTCAATCCGTTCAGGCCGAGTTGGCGTCCTTCAACTTCGTCAACGCCTATGCCATGGTCTATGACCTCAACAACAACAGCACGGGCACTTCAAGCAACATCACTGGCGGCATTGATGTCGGCGAAAGATGGGCAGAAAAAGAACAGAATTTGCTTTACTTTAATGCCAGTGTCTCTTTGGGTGGAGTTCAAATCAGCGATGGCTCAAACGGCTTGAGTTTCAGTGGCAATGATGTCTCTGCCATTGGTATCGTCATCAATGGCTCGACTTACTACGGATGGATCAGTCGTCCCATCAAAGCCAATGGCGTGGTCAAAGGGTTTTACTTTTGGACAGACAACGATTTCACTAATCTGACATTGGCACAACAAGATGGAAATCAGGATGCAGATGCCAACGTCAAAGATAACCGAGGATTTTTGTTGGTAGTTGATCAGAGTTGGTTCGATACGCAAATCAACGCCACCAAAGGTGCAACTACCGTTGGTATCAATAACTTAAAAGATGGGAATTTAGGCAACATCTACATCGCCAACGTAGGATCGTCGTCCGATCGAGTGGATTCAGCTCTGAATGGACTGGTCACCAGTAACATAGCTCCAACAGGCGTGAATGATTTGGCCAATGGTATACCCAATGCGGGGCAGTCCAGCGGACAGGGGTCTGCCGCACTGGAGCAAGGCTACAACAGCAATAACAGCTCCGAGATCACCCCCACGATCAATGCTTCAGGCAATGTACTGGCAAATGACACCGACAGCAACAGCGACACGCTGTCCGTAACAACCGTCACCAGCAAAGAAACTGGCGTTAGCAACACAGCATCTACCGCTGGGGTAACTATTCAAGGCAAATATGGAGTTTTGACAATATACAGCGGAGGGAATTGGTCATACGCCGTTAACAATGCCAATCCCAATGTCAATGCGTTGCTTATCGGAAGCATTCAAGAGCAGTTTTCCTATGCGCTCAGTGATGGCAAAGGTGGCACGTCCACGGCAACATTGACAGTCCAAATCAATGGGAGCAATGACGCCCCCGTAGCAACCAACGACTACAACATTGCCAAGGAGCATACCAGCGTCAGTGATACTGGCTATAACGCCAGCGGTAACGTTTTGATTAATGACTCTGATGTCGATAGCGGCGATGGCAAATCCATCAGCGGTTCTAGCGTCGGAGGCTCTATCGTCAGCTCCACAATCACTGTGTCTCCAGGGAGCAGCACACTTACATTCACCGGGGGTTCGGGTGCATCTTCTGTGAACGGCGGAGAAGCGTTGTACATCACGCCAGACGGAACCAATTACTACGCAGCTTACGCCAGTGACGGCTCATCACGAATCACAGTCTCAAGTGGTTCGCTAAGCACCAGCATCACCCTGAGT
>VEQI01000167.1 GCA_018883305.1 Limnohabitans sp.
TTCAGGTGGGTGGAGATGGCTGTGCTGCCGTCCACCACGGTATAGCCCAGCGAGCGCGCCTCATCACGGCGGGACGGTTCGATCCAGATCGCGTCCAGGCCGAACGCCGGCTCCTTGGTGGGAATGCCTTCGATCTGGCCGTACACATGACCCGGGTTGATGGCCAGTTCCATGCCCACCTTGATTTCACCCTTGCCGCGCACCACGCCCTTGAGCACGATGTTGTAGCTGTCGGGGTCGATGTTGAGGTCATCGCGGATGCGCACGGGCTGCACCAAAAAGCCCAGTTCGGCGGAGAGCTTCTTGCGCACACCTTTGACGCGACTCATGAGCTCACCCCCGGTGTCCGGGTTGACTAGCGGAATCAGGCCGTAACCAATCTCCAGACCAATCAGGTCCACTTGGTCCAGGTCGTCCCAATCCAGTTCCTTGGGTGCTTCCTCGGCGGCAGCGACGGCCTTGGCCTGCTCGCCCTCGGTTTCTGTCTTGACCTCCTGGCGCAGCACCATCAGGCCAATGGCACACGCCGCGATCGCCAGCGAGAGGAAGGTCAGGTGCGGCATGCCGGGAACCAGGCCCAGCACGGTCAGGATGCCGGCGGAGATGAACAGCGCCGCCGGGTTACCAAACTGGTCGCGAGCCTGTTCGGCCATTGATTCAGAAGTGGTCACTCGCGTCACGATGATGGCGGTGGCCAGAGACAACAGCAGCGAGGGAATCTGGGCCACCAGGCCGTCACCGATGGTCAGCAGGACATACAGTCGCCCGGCGTCACCAAACGACATGTTGTGTTGCAGCAAGCCAATGGCCAAGCCACCCACGATGTTGATGATCAGAATCAGCAGGCCGGCGATAGCGTCACCGCTCACGAATTTGGAGGCACCGTCCATGGAACCAAAGAAGTCCGATTCCTGGGAAAGCTCTTCACGGCGCTTCTTGGCGGTGGCCTGATCGATGATGCCGGCGTTCAGGTCAGCGTCAATGGACATCTGCTTGCCAGGCATGGCATCCAAGGTGAAACGCGCGTTCACTTCAGAGACGCGGCCGGCACCCTTGGTCACCACGATGAAGTTGATGATCATCAGGATGGCAAAGATGATGAAACCCACCACATAGTTGCCACTGATCACGAACTCGCCGAAGGCGGCAATCACCTTGCCTGCGGACTCATGCCCCTCATGACCGTGCACCAGGATCACCCGGGTGGAGGCCACGTTCAAGCCCAGTCGCAGCATGGTGGCAAACAGCAGCACCGAGGGGAAAGATGAAAACTCCAGCGGCTGGCGGGTGCTGATGGCAATCATGATGATCACCAGGCTGGCCAGAATGTTGAATGTGAACAAAAAGTCCAGCAGCATCGGCGGCAGCGGCAGGACCAACATGGCCATGATCAACAACACCAGCCCGGGGACCCCCAGGGCGGAGTAATCAAATTTCGACAAATTCTGTCGAATCATTGACAAACTGAGCGTTGACATGACGTTTTGAGAGTTGTTTTGAGTGCTTAGGTTCTCTTTTCGAGTCTCCCGAGGAAGGCTCGTGTGTAGATCAAGCAATCGACGTGCCACTTGTGATGACTGTATCGTCGACAGGGCGTACCCGCCGCTGACGGGTTGCGCCCGCCAGGTCTGGTCACATCGGGTCCGAAAATTGCATGACACCGTTCAAGCCGGTTCCGATCGGTGAAAACTGGTTGATAACGGCAAGGGTTGTCCGGTCACGGATCTTGCTGTGAAGCCATTTATCGCGATTAATTGAATTGCATTGCCCTATGACATTCGAGTCCTTGTCCGCGCTGTCTCTGCCCTCTGGTGCAACGCCTGCTGCGAAAGCACAGGAGAGTGCACAGGTGCGTCATGAGCGGAGCGGGGCCGCCTTCAAGGACTTCTCGGCCCTGCTGTCGCAGGCCATGCAGACGCGGGAAGGGACGGCGACCAGCGACTTGCAGCGGCAAGCCCTTGCCGACCTGGGGCGACAGTCAACGCCTGAGCAACGCCAGGACGCCGCAGACCGCCCACAAGACGACACGAACACCCGCCCTCGAACAGATACGGGCAATTCGGCGCGCACCAGCACCAGTACCACGGCCGCCTCGGCGCGTGACATGACCTCTGCCAATCTGGCGCTGGCGCAACGCGCACGCCGAGTCTCGATGTTGCGCACAGCCCCGGCTCGTACCCAGGAAGGTGTGGGCGCGTCCGCCAATGGTGACCCACGTACCCGCGGCAAGGCCGCCGTGCGCAAGCCTGGCGACAGCGCCTCCGCCAGCGATTCAACAGCGCAGGCTGGACAGACAGTTCCCACGGGCACCAATACCCACCGCACGGTCGAAGAACAAGCGCGTGCTGCGTCAGACCCCGCCAAGCTGGCCACCCAACCGGTCGACATGACCCGCCTGGGCCTGCCCTCTGAACAATCCCTGCCAACCGTCACCGCACCTGCGACGACGGATCCCCTGGTCGCGACACCCCCCCCCACAGGACTCACCACCCTCACGCTGAGTCCGCACCTGAACATCCTCACCCCGACCCAAGGCGTGGTGAATGAACAAAGCCTGCAAGCCTTTGCGCAATCCATGGGGATCGACCCGACCCAGTTCAAACAATTTTTGAATCCGCAAGCCGAGCTGGCCAATGCCACTGGGCTGCGCGCAGGCGTCACAGCCAGCGATGCGCAACTGTCGTCCCTGCTGCCCGCCACACCGGTGGCGGAGGGCAAGCCCATTGACCTGAGTCAGGTGTTGCCCGAAGGCATCAACCTGCAAGAACTGCAGGTGGACCTGCTGAACATACCGCGTCGTGGCAACCTGGAGGCCGCCAGCCCCAGCACGCTGGATGTGCTGGGCATGCGTGAGGGCAACCTCACGCTGGATGCTGTCCCTGGTCTGCAAGAAGCCACCCACACAGGCACGGGCGAACACACCTCGGACCAGGGGGGCGCCATGACGCAAGCCCACCCGACGCAGCGCCAAGAAGCCACCAACGCGGCGAACGCCACCACACCCGTGGCCCGCAGCATGACCGAACACTTTGAAAAGCTCAGCGCCAAGCTCGCCACCGAGATGGCTGCCCGCATTCACGAACAACTCAGCCAGGGCGAATGGAAAATGAAATTCGCCCTCAAGCCCGCCAACTTGGGGCAGGTGGACGTGCAATTGGAAATGCGGGACGGTAAACTCGCCGCCGTATTCCAGGCCGACAATCCGATGACCCAGGACCTCCTGCAAAACGGCAGTCAGCGACTGCGCGACGCCTTGAGCCAGATGGGTTTGTCCCAATCTTCCGTGTGGGTGGGCGATGGCCGCGGCCAAGGCTCACAGCAAGGAGAAAGGCACACGCATCCGCACGGCGACACCGCCGCTGTTGCGCCGCGCCAGAGCACCTCGCAGGAACCCGTCCAAGCTGCCAGCGCCGCACGTCGCGACAGCTTGTCCCAACTTGATTTTTACGCCTGATTCGACAGATCACTAGGAGCCCAGCATGGCAACAGCAGCCCCCGCCCCCGCCCCCGCCGCCGGTACTGAAGGCGCGGAGGAGACCAAGAAAAAGAAACCCATCGTCAAGATCATCTTGATCGCGTTGGGCGCCATCGTGTTGATGGTGGGCGTGATGTTCGCCACCCTCTTTTTCTCCGGCTACTTCGAGAAAAAGGCCGAACTGGCCGCGCAAGACAAACTGGAAGAGCTGGAAGCTGCAGCCAGCAAGGCCAAGGTGGAGGCCCCCTCCAAGATCAAGAAAGAAGCACCCGAGGCCACCCGCTTCGAGAAAAACTATCTTCAGCTTGACAAGGAACTGATGACCAACATCACGGGCTCCAAGAAGGTGATGGTGGTTCAGGTGGCGCTCATGACGCACTACGACACCCGTGTCTTTGACAACGTCAAGAAGCATGAGTTCGCACTGCGCTCGGCCATGCTGGACGTGATGCGTCAAACCACCGAAGCCGAAGTCACCAAACCGGACTTCCGCAAAGAGTTGGCCACCAAGCTGAAAGACGTCATGAATGAATTGCTGGAGAAGTTTGAGGACTTCGGCGGCATTGAAGACGTGTTCTTCACCTCCTTTGTCATGCAGTAATCGCCATGGCCGATCAATCCAACCTGTTGTCACCTGAAGAGCTGCTGGCCCTGACCGAAGGGGTGGCCGACGGCTCGATCGAGGTCGACACCGGCTTCAACACCAAGCTGCGCGTACGCAAGCACGACCTGGCCAGCGAGGACAGCAGCCTGGGGGTGAATGTCTCGTCGATCGACATGATCAACGAGCGCTTCATCCGCATGTTCCGTCTCGGACTGCTGGAAGTGCTGCGCACCACACCGCGGGTCAACCCCTCGCGTGTACAAATCATCAAGTTCGGGGATTACCTGAAGATGCTCAAACCGCCCTTGGCGGTGAACACGGTGCGCATCCATCCGTTGCGCGGCTTCTCGGTGGTCATCATCGACCCCAACGTGGTGTTCAGTTCCCTGGACAGCTTCTTTGGCGGCTTTGGCAAAGGCGTGGGCGATCTCCCGCCGGGACGCATGTTCACGCCCACCGAGTCGCGCATCATCAATATCATCCTGGATGTCTTTTTTCGCTCGCTCAAGGAGGCTTGGGCCCCTGTGACCGAGATCGATTGCGAGAAAGTCAGCGCCGAGATCAATCCGCAGTTTGCGCAGATCGCCGACGAAAATGATCTGGTGGTGCTCAACCGGTTTGAAGCCGATGCCACTGCCACTGGCGGCAAAGGCTTCATGGACTTGGTCTACCCCTACGCCACGCTCAAGCCCCTGCGTGAATTGCTGCGCAACCGTGTGCAAACCGGTGACGGCAACGAGGAGTCCGACAAGGTCTGGCGCGAGGATCTGGCCGAGGCCGTGGGTGATGCCCAGGTGGACGTCAAGGTGGTCATGGGCCACATCAAAACCACGCTGCATGACCTGCAAACCATGAAAGAAGGCGATTTGCTGTTCTTCAAGAAACCCGAGCTCTCACAACTCATCACCAACGAGGTCCCCTCGTTTGGGGTGGAGGTGGGCTCACGTGGATCGCATGTGGCGGTTCGCATTGAGAAAAAACTGGTCCCCGGACACCTTTGATCGAGGAATAAGACATGAACGACACCACCGAACTCAACGCATCGGGTATGCCCGAGGACTTGGAACCCAATCCCAGTGCGGAGGACTTCCAGCTTAGCCATCCTGGCAACATCAACCCGGACGTTCTTCAGAACATCTCGGTGACGCTGTCCATCGAGGTGGGCCGTGCCCAGATCAAGATCAAGGACTTGATGCGCCTGACCCAAGGCAGTGTGGTGGAGCTTGACCGCATTGCAGGCGAGCCGCTGGACCTGCTGGTCAACAACACGGTGGTGGCACAAGGCGAAGTGGTGCTGGTCAATGACCGCTATGGCATTCGCCTCACACGCGTGGTGCCGTCCACCGAACGCTTGAAGTCACTGTAATACGCGACATTCACAGGCGTTGATCACAACGCCTTTTCGGTGCTCAACAAAAAAGCCTGTGCTTTTGGCACAGGCTTTTTTGTTGGGGATGGGCAAGCGGAGACCTTCCTCCGCCTGGGACATCAATCGGCGCTGATCTTGCGACCGTTCAGGTTCTGCACCGGACGGGCATTCATCTTGAACGGGAACTTGGCCACCTGCGCCTTGGAGATATCCACACCAGTCTTCAGAATGTAGAAGTTCACGCCTTCGGTACACGGCGGCGTGGTCAACGATCCTTCGTAGGCGTAGAACGACATCGAGGCCGGCATCAAGGCGCTGGGATTGAACTTCACCTTGGCGGGCACATGCTCCTGACCTTCGGTGGGCGGCAAATTGGCCCACAAGGTCTTGATGGCCGCATTGTCCTTGCCCTCGTTCAGCAGCACGCCCACCACCGCCAGCTTGCCGGCAGCGCTCTTGTGCACGAAGTGCGCCACCATGGCCGAGTTCTTGCCATCGATTTGTTCTTCGCTGGGACGATGGAAGTGGAACTGCAACAGTTCAAACTCGTCCTTGTTGACCTTCAACGTGCTGCCTGGCTCCACATTGACCTGAATGGTGTGCCCGTTGTTGAGAATCTTCAGCGGACCTTCCTTGTAGGCCACGGCAATGGTGTCCTTGCTCTTCTCAAACGGACCAATGATGTTCAGCGGCGACTGCTTCTTACCCTTGGCGCAGATGGGAAAGTTGGCGCCCCAATGCTCGGGACCGTTGTCACCCTCATAGCCCCAATGCACGTCATGGCCCTTGTCGCCCTCTTTCTTGGCATGCTTGTCCTTGGCATCGGGTTCCTTGTCTTTGTCCTTGGCAGGCGACTTGCGCTGACATTCAGACAACAAGGTCACTTTCTGGCCTGCGGCGGCCAGCGCGTTTTGAGCCGCGCAAACGGATTGCAACCGGGTATTCCACTCGGCCATTTCCAGTGACTTCTCGAAAGCGGCCACCGTGTCCGGGTCTTCAGCGCCTTTGGTCAACAACCGCAACGCCGCCAGTCCCACCTGACGCTCGGTGGTCAGGGACTTTTGCGCCTTGTAAAGCGTCTCGATGTCTTGCAGCAGCACGCCATTGGCAAAAGCGGACTTGACCGCCTCAAATTCATGCTGCTTGTCCTCCAGCGCCTGCATGGCCTTCTCGGAGGCCTCCAGCGCTTCCTTGACCTTTTCGGTGTCTTCTTGCGCGGCTTCCACCTGCTCGGCCAATTCAGCCAACTCCTTCACCACATGCTTCTTGCCGGCGAAGTTCCAATAGGCAAGGCCCAAGGCCGCAACCAGGCCGGAAATCAGCAGGATTTCCAGCGCCAGACGCGCGTATTTTTTAACGAAGTCTTTAATTTTTTGCATGACCGTGATCCTTGAAAAGACAGGACGACGCCTCGCCCAGGAGGAGACTCTCACCGTATCGGCTCGATGCCGGCGAAGCTTTAATCCGGCATGAGGATAATCTCCCGCCATGATCAAATTGTTTGTCGGGCTGGGTAACCCTGGTCCCCAGTATGAAGACACCCGTCACAACGCTGGCTTTTGGTGGGTGGATGGCCTGGCCAGGCAGTTGGGCGTGTCGCTGCAGATGGACCGCAGCTACCACGGCCTGGTGGCCCGCACCCAGATAGGCGGGGAGAACGTCTGGCTGCTCCAGCCTCAGACCTTCATGAATGTGTCTGGCAAGTCGGTGGCTGCGCTGGCTCGGTTCTTCAAGATCAAGCCTCAGGAAATCCTGGTGGCCCATGATGAGCTGGACGTGGTGCCCGGTGAGGCCAAGCTGAAGCTGGGTGGCAGTCATGCGGGCCATAACGGCCTGCGCGACATCCATGCCCAGTTGGGCACGGATCAATACTGGCGCTTGCGTCTGGGCATCGGTCATCCTGGTGTGAAGTCCGAGGTCATCCATTGGGTCT
>VEQI01000168.1 GCA_018883305.1 Limnohabitans sp.
TGTATGTGTGGGTCAATCCGCTCACCATGTGGCTCACCTTTGCCACCTTTGTGGGGTATGCGGTGGTGTACACCGTGATCCTCAAACCCCTCACGCCGCAAAACATTGTGATCGGGGGGGCCTCCGGGGCCATGCCGCCGGTACTGGGCTGGTCGTCTATGACGGGGGATGTGGGTCCTGAAGCCTTGATCTTGTTCCTCATCATCTTTTTGTGGACGCCACCGCACTTCTGGGCATTGGCGCTGTACCGTGTCGAGGACTATCGCAAATCGGGCCTGCCGATGTTGCCGGTGACGCATGGCAATGAATTCACCCGCTTGCAAATTTTGCTGTACACCTGGGTGTTGCTGGCCGCCTGCCTGATGCCCTTCATTTATCGGATGAGCGGCTGGTTCTATCTGGTGAGTGCGGTCATCCTGTGTCTCATCTTTTGTCTCTATGCCTGGTATTTGTGGCGTGAGTATTCCGATGCGCTGGCCCGCAAGACCTTTCGCTTCTCGCTCATCCATCTGAGCCTGCTGTTCGCCGCCTTGCTGGTGGACCACTACCTGTGAGCCCCGTGAGTAGCCTCATGAATTCTCGACGCCGCCAGGTGCTGGTCGCCGCTCTGTCAGCAGTATCTGTGCTTGGCTTGATCGCCTGTGATCCGAACAAACCACAGTTTGTGTCGATTGACATCACCGGGGCGGAATACGCACGAGGCTTTCAACTGCCCGATCAGAACGGCCAAATGCGCTCACTGGAAGAGTTCAAAGGCAAGGTGGTGGCCGTGTTTTTTGGCTACACCCAGTGCCCGGATGTGTGCCCCACCACGCTCACGGAGTGGGTGGAGATCAAACGGCAGCTGGGCGCGGATGGCGACCGCTTGCAGGGCATCTTCATCACCGTGGACCCCGCGCGTGACACCCCCGAAGTGCTCAAGGCCTACATGGGCAACTTCGATCCATCCTTCCTGGCACTGATTCCCGGCAGCCCCGAGGCCTTGGCGCAAGTGGCCAAGGAATACAAGATCATCTACAAGAAGGTGGACGGCAAGACGCCGGGCAGTTACACCATGGACCACTCGGCCGGCAGCTACCTGTATGACCCGCAGGGGCGCTTGCGGCTATACAGCCGTTATGGCAACAGCGTGGACGGTCTGGTCACAGACATCAAGCAGTTGTTGAGGTAACGGCTGAACGGAATCCGCCTGAAAAAGCTTCACGCGTAGTCGGCCAGCGCTGCGCGCATCTTCTTCATGGCCGCCACTTCGATCTGGCGGATGCGCTCGGCGCTGACACCGTATTCATCGGCCAGTTCGTGCAGGGTCATGCCCCCCGAGCCATCGTCGTTGACTTTCAGCCAACGCTCTTCCACGATGCGACGGCTGCGTGTATCCAGCGCTTGCAAGGCGGCAGCAATGCCGTCAGAGGCCAGCACGTCGCGCTGATGGGCCTCGATGCGGGCGGTGGGCTCGTGGCTGGCGTCGGCCAGGTAGGCGATGGGGCCAAAGGCCTCTTCGCCATCGTCACGCGGCGCCGGGTCCAGCAGCACGTCACCACCGGACATGCGCGTTTCCATCTCCATGACTTCCTCGCGCTTGACATTGAGTTCACGCGCCACCACATCGATTTGGTCTTCCGACAGCGTGTCACGGTGTGTGACGCCGTGCTCGGCGGCGTCGGCCTTCAGGCCCTGCTTCATGGAGCGCAGGTTGAAGAACAGCTTGCGCTGGGCCTTGGTGGTGGCCACCTTCACCATGCGCCAGTTGCGCAGGATGTATTCGTGGATTTCCGCCTTGATCCAGTGCAGCGCGTAGCTGACCAGGCGCACGCCCTGGTCCGGGTCAAAGCGCTTGACGGCTTTCATCAGGCCCACGTTGCCCTCCTGGATGAGGTCGGCATGCGGCAGGCCATAACCCAGGTATTGACGCGAGACCGACACCACCACGCGCAGGTGCGACATGATGAGCTTTCCGGCGGCTTCTAGGTTGCCTTGCTCCTTGAGCTCACGGGCAAAGCGTTGTTCTTCTTCCAGCGTGAGCATGGGCATGCGGTTCACGGCCGAGATGTAGGCGTCCAGGTGGCCAAGCGGCGGCACCAGGGCCCACGGATTGCGGGCTACGAGTGCTTGGGAGGAGGTCGTCAAAGCGGTCATGCGTGTAGTCCTTTCGGATACGTATAACGCAATATTAGCACTCCGGTTGACCGAGTGCTAATCCTGATTGGAATTAAGGGTATTCCCTTGGTTCCGTGGCCGGTTCTATCCCTGGTCGCTTCCCGAGCTTGAGTGAGGTTATCCCGAGGACACCTCAGGCGATCAGCCGCGAGCGCGCGCCAGATCCACCAGCGTCTGCACAGAGCTGGCCTGGCCCAGACCCCAGCAAGCCTGGATCAGCGCTTCCACCTGTGAGGCGCCCAATACCGGATCGGCCTGGTCGTGGAACTTGCGCGCCAGCATGTCGTCCGTCATGGGACGCTCCAGCGATCCTATGGCGTGATCCACCCGCAGGGCGATACTGGTGCCATTGGTCAGCACGGCGGTGACTTCCACCGCAGCCTCGTCGATGCGGTCGTCCACCGTGGCCACGATCTTGCGGCGCAGGGCCACCATGTCGGGGCGGTTGACGATGTCGTCGGCATATTCGCCCTCGCCGGCGCGACCAAAGATCAGGCCGGCCGCGCAGCCGTGGTAGACGCTGAACTTGGCCTGCAAGCCGTCCACCGGTTCTTTCTTGCCCGTCAGCTCCAGCACCAGCGAGTGGACCCGCAGCTCCAGACGCTCGATGTCTTCGGCCTTCACGCCGCGCTCACGCAGCTGGGCGCAGGCGTCAATGCTGGGGTGAATCACGATGCCGCAGGCAAACGGCTTGTAGGTGTTGAAGCTGATCTCGAAACGTTGACCGAGTTCACCGTTGATTTCATTCCAGTCGCACTTGGGTGAGACCACCTGGGCAAAACCGCGCGGCGCCTCGATGGCGCGCGGGCTTGCCGTGAAGCCCTTTTGGGCCATGAGCGCTGCCATCAGGCCGGCACGTGCAGCACCGCCGGGGTGGAAGGGCTTGGTCATGGTGCCAAATTGCTCACGCAGGCCCACCGGCTGCGAGGCCGCAATGCCCAGTGCCATGGCGGTTTTGTCAGTGTCCAGTCCCAGCAGGCGCGAGCAGGCTGCTGCTGAACCCAGCATGCCGGTGGTGCCAGTGATGTGCCAGCCGCGATCGTAGTGGTCCGGGTAAATGCAATTGCCCACGCGGCAAGCCACGTCGATGCCCAGCACCAGAGCGTCGATCACCTGGCGGCCGGAGGCGCCAGTTTTCTCGGCCAGCGCCAGCAGGGCCGAGGCCACCGGCCCCGCCGGGTGGATGATGGTCTTGAGGTGGGTGTCGTCAAAGTCGAAGGTGTGCGAGCTGATGCCGTTGATCAGCGCGGCACTGGCAATGTCCACGCGCTCTTGGCGACCCGCCAGCGTGGCTTGCGGGGCCGGCTCCAGCACTTGCACGGCGGCCAGGGCGGCTTCAGCCGCCTCGTGGTGCGCTGCGCCCACGGCACAACCCAGCCAGTTCATGAACGTGCGGTGTGCTTCATGATCGACCGCATCGCTCCAGCCGCGCGAGGGGTGGGTGGCGACAAAACGGGCCAGGGTCTGGGTAATGGGTGGGGCGTTGTGGTCGGCATTGACCTGGGTGTTGCGGGCCATGAAGGTTCCTGAGTCAGTGAGTCAAATGAGTGATCCGCGAAACGTGCTGCACGTCAAGCTTGAATGGCGCAGATTGTCGCCGGGGTGGCGTACATCAGCTGTCGAGTTGGATATTGCGTGCCTTGGCCAGACGCGACCAACGCTCCAGGTCGTTGCGGATGTATTGCGCAAAGGTGTCGGGCGTCATGGGTTGCGGCTCGATGGCTTCCACCGAGAGTTTGTCTCGCAAATCGGGTGCACTCAGCACGGATTTCAGCGTGTCGTTGAGCAGCTTGACGATGGGGGCGGGCATGCCAGCCGGTCCCACAACTCCATACCACTGCACGGCATCAAAGCCTTTGAACCCCAGCTCTTCCAGGGTGGGCGTGTCCTTCAACTGCGGATGGCGCTGCGGTCCGGTCACGGCCAGGGGACGGGCACGACCTGAGCGGATATGGGGCAGGGCAGCCGCCAGACCGGGGAACATGGCCTGCGTCTGACCCGCGATCAAGTCGGTGAAGGCCGGGGCGATGCCGCGGTAAGGCACGTGCGTCATCTCGCTTTGGGTTTGCTGCTTGAACAGCTCCATGGTCAAGTGCGTCAGTGAGCCTTGGCCGGATGATCCGTAACTGGCGGACGGATTGCTGCGCAGATAGGCCAGCAATTCGGTCACCGACTGGGCCGGTACCTGCGGATTCACCACCAGCACGTTGGGGGTGCTGCCAATCATGCCGATGGGCGTGAAGTCCTTCAGCGCGTCGTAGGGCAGGTTGCGGCGTGTGGCCGGACTGGTGCCCAGGGTGGCCACATAGCCTTGCATCAGCACGTAGCCATCCGGCGCAGCGCGCGCGGTGTTTTGACAGGCGATGACACCGCCGCCGCCGCCCTGGTTGTCCACCACGATGGACTGACCCAGCGCGCGTGCCCAGCGCTCACAGACGGTACGCCCCACCATGTCGCTGCCACCGCCAGCGGCGACCGGCACGATGTAGCGGATGGGCTTGCTGGGATAGGCAGTCTGGGCCGACAGAGACAGGCTGGCACTGAGGCCCGAACCGGCCATGACCTTCAACACAGTGCGACGCGATGTACTCACCCTTGAACCTCTCTGGCGTGAACAGGCGGCGATTATGCGCCGAGCAGGGCTTGCGCAAATTCGCGTGCGTGAAAGGCTTGTAAATCTTCCAGTTTTTCACCCACGCCGATGAAATACACCGGCACCGGACCCGCGCGCACGCCATCCCGCTGCCGCTCCTGGCCCCAGCGCGCAATGGCGGCCAGCACGCCGCCCTTGGCGGTGCCGTCCAGCTTGGTGATGATGAGCCCGGTGAGGCCCAGCGCCTCGTCAAACGCCTTGACCTGCGCCAGCGCGTTCTGGCCGGTGTTGCCATCAATGACCAGCAGCACTTCGTGAGGCGCGCTGGCGTCGGCTTTCTGGACCACGCGGCGCACCTTCTTGAGTTCCTCCATCAAATGGAGTTGGGTGGGGAGTCGTCCGGCGGTGTCCACCAGCACCACATCCCGTCCCCGTGCCTTGCCTGCGGTGACCGCATCAAAGCTCACGGCAGCCGGGTCGCCGCCTTCCTGGCTGATGATGTCCACCTGATTGCGGTCGGCCCACACCAGAAGCTGCTCGCGCGCGGCGGCGCGGAAGGTGTCGGCTGCGGCCAGCAGCACGCTGGCGCCATGGTCGCTGAGATGGCGGGTCAGTTTGCCAATGGAGGTGGTTTTGCCGGCACCATTGACACCGGCCACCATGATGACGGTGGGCGCGTGCTCACCAATGCGCAGCGGTTGCTCCAGCGGTTGCAGCAGTTCGGTCAGTGCGTCAGCCAGCAGGCCGCGCACCAGCACCGGATCTTCGGCCTTGGTTTCCTTGACCCGACGCTTGAGGTCCTGGAGCAGGAATTCGGTGGCGGGGACGCCGGCGTCGGCCATCAACAGGGCGGCTTCCAGGGATTCATACAGGTCGTCGTCGATCTGCTTGCCGGTGAACACCTCGGCAATGCCCTGACCGGTACGACGCAGTCCCTGGCGCAGACGGGACAGCCAGCCGGTACGGGCAGCGGGCTCGGTGGTGACCGGGGCGCTGGAGGTGAGGGTTGGTGACGGTGCGGCAGGTGGGGACGCAGATGGGGCGGCAGCAGGGGCTGGCCCTTGTTGGAGGGCTGGCTTGGTCGTGGCGGTAGGCGTCACCGCTGTCGCAGGCGCTGGGCTCTGTGCGCCAGGACTTGCAGCCACATCTGGCGCCGGGGTTTTTTTCCGGAAAAAGCTGAACATGCGCGGGAGGTTCCTAGAATCGCGGAACCTTGCAGTATGTTGGCTGCAAGTCCAACTCAAGTCAGAACCGCGATCCTTCATTGTATGAAACGTCTCTTACTGACAAGCCTGCTGGCTTGTGCGACGTGGTGGGGGCTGTTCTCCCCGGCCGCCGCGTCCAGCGACCTGGCGAATGACCCCGGCATCCACATCTCCACTCTCGCCAATGGCCTGACCTTGGTGGTCAAGCCCGATCGGCGTGCGCCCACGGCAGTGCACATGCTGTGGGTGCGGGTGGGCTCCATGGACGAGGTGGATGGCCATTCCGGCCTGGCCCACGTGCTGGAGCACATGTTGTTCAAGGGCACACCGACCGTGCCTGCTGGCGAGTTTTCTCGCCGGGTGGCGGCCATGGGCGGGCGCGAGAACGCGTTTACCAGCCGCGACTACACCGGCTATTTCCAGATGATTCCGGCCAACCGCCTGGCCGATGTCATGCGATTGGAGGCCGATCGCTTTGCCCACAACCGCTGGCCAGATGAAGAATTCCGCAAGGAGCTGGAAGTGGTGAAGGAAGAACGCCGCATGCGGACCGAAGATTCGCCGCGGGCGCTCTTGATGGAGCAACTGGGGGCGGTGCAGTTCACGGCCTCGCCGTACCGGCGCCCCATCGTGGGCTGGATGAGCGACCTGGACGCCATGACCCCCAACGATGCGCGCGAGTTTTACCGTCGCTGGTACACCCCCAAGAACGCGGTGGTGGTGGTGGTGGGCGATGTGGATCCTCAGGCCGTGCGCCGTCTGGCCGAGAAAGCGTACGGGTCCATCCCCGCCCGAGCGGTGCCCGCCCGCAAGCCCAACGCCGAGCCAGTCCAGCTGGGCCAGCGGCGCTTGGAGGTGAAAGCGCCAGCCGAGCAGGCCTATCTCATGATGAGCTGGAAAGTGCCTGGCTTCCAGGGGTTTGACGACAGCGCCAACAGCCGCGATGCCCTGGCGCTGACGGTGCTGTCCGCCGTGCTCGATGGCTATGGTGGGGCGCGTCTTGACCGCACACTCACGCAAGGGGCCGACCGTGTGGCCGACAGCGCGGGTGCCTACCATGACTTCAGTGGCCGCGGGCCGTCGGTGTTTGTACTGGATGGCGTGCCTGCTGCGGGCAAGACCACCCAGGCGCTGGAATCCGCGTTACGCGCTCAAATCGAACGCATTGCGCGCGAAGGGGTGAGTGAAGAAGAACTTCGACGGGTCAAGGCCCAGTGGGTGGCGCAGGCGGTGTACAAGCGCGACTCGTTGTTCAACCAGGCACGTGAGATGGGCACCTACTGGATTGAAGGGCTACCGCTGGACACCAGTGATCGGTTGATCGACCGATTGCGCGCGGTCACCGCGGAGCAAGTGCAATCGGTGGCGCAACGCTACTTTGGCGACGACATGCTCACCGTGGGTACCC
>VEQI01000169.1 GCA_018883305.1 Limnohabitans sp.
CTCCCAGCGAATGCAACCGCTGGAGGCCCGCCACAAACCCATGATGGTGCGTAACGTGGTGGTCTTGCCCACCCCGTTGCGACCCAGCAGCAAACTCACTTCGCCCTGAGGCACCGTCAGATCCACCCCGTGCAGGATGTGATACGCCCCGATGTGCGTGTGAACGCCTTGCAACTGAAGCAAGGGCGGCTTCATGAAGTACCCTCAGGGGCCGTGCTGCCCAGATACGCTTCCCGCACCACGGCCGAGGCCATCACTTCGTTGGGTAAACCGTCAGCCACCAGCCGGCCGTTATGCAACACCACGATGCGGTCCGCCAACTCGCGCACCACGTCCATCTTGTGCTCCACCAGCAACAACGTGTGCCGCCCCTCGGCCTTGAGCCGACGAATCAGGTCCAGGATGACGGGCGCTTCATCGGCGCTCATGCCTGCGGTGGGTTCGTCAAACAAATACACCTGCGGGTCCAGCGCCATCAACAGCGCCACTTCCAGTTTGCGCTGGTCCCCGTGTGACAGGCTGGCGGCCACCTGCTGGGCTTGGTCCTGCATGGCCACGGCATCCAACACGGCCAGGGCACGGGTCATCAAGGACCCGTGATCACTCCAGATACTCCAGCCATTCAACCCTCGCCGATGCGCCCCTGGCGTTCGTGCCTGCACAGCCAACCGCACGTTCTCCAGTACCGTGAGCGTGGGAAACAAATTGGTGAGCTGAAACGCCCGGCCCAACCCGGCCTGCGTCCGGGCCGAGGCACTCCAGCCGGTCAGATCACAACCACCCAGCCACACCTGCCCGCGTGTGGCCTTCAATTGACCGGAGATGAGATTGAAATAAGTGGTCTTGCCTGCCCCGTTGGGGCCGACGATGGCCGTGAGGGTGCCCGGCTGAAAGGCACAACTCACCCCGTTGACGGCCACATGACCGCCAAACTCGATCGTCAGGTCGCGCGTTTCCAGCATCCACTCAGCGCTGATTGCGAATGGGCACCTGCATCTCGTCCGCCTTGATTTCGCGGACCAGCTCGGGAACGCCCCAAGGGAAGGCGGGGTCCACCTTGATTCGGAAGTGATACATGCTCTGCATGGCCTGATGGTCTTGCGCGCGGAAGGTCATGGTGCCCTTGGGCGTGTCAAAGCTCATGCCCTCCATGGTCTTGATCAGCGTGTTGGCACGCGCATCTCCCTGGCTGCGCTTGAGCGCGGTCACCACCGCCATGGCAGCAGAGAAACCACCCGCAGTGAAGAAATCGGGAGGCGACTTGAACTGACTGTAGTGACGCGCCACCATGGCTTCATTCACCGGGTTCTTGGGAATGCCAAAGTAATAGTAGGTGGCCCCCTCCATGCCCGGGAACTGCTTGTAACTGGCCATGGCGGGCAGGATGTTGCCGCCGGTGGCGATCTCGATGCCATGGCGCTTGAGGTCCAGGTCTGCAATCTTGAAGGGGTTGCCCGCACCCGCCCAGATGATGAAGATCACCTTGCGACCCGGCAAATCCTTGAGTCGGTCAATCAGGCGTTGCGCACCAGCGGTGAAGTCGGTGGTGTTGGTGGGCAGGTACTCCTCATGCACCAGCTTGGCCTTCTTGATGGCCTCCTTGAAGGCTTTCACACCATCACGGCCAAAGGCGTAGTCTTGGGCCAGCGTGGCAATGCTCACGCCGGGCTTGTCCAGCGCCACGGCGTTGGAAATGGCGTCCTGACTGCTGTTGCGACCGGTGCGGAAAATGTATTTGTTCCACTTGTCACCGGTGATGGAGTCCGCCACCGCGGGCTCCACCAGCAAGATCTTTTTGTATTCTTCGGCCACGGGCAGCATGGCCAGCGCCACGCCAGACGAGGTGGGCCCCACGGCCAGATCGGCCTTGTCATCGGCATAGGCCGCTGCCAGCAAGGACTTGCCCAGATCGGGCTTGCCCTGGTCATCTTTTTCGATCACCACCAGCTTCTTGCCAGCCACCATCATGGTGCCGCCCGTGGCGTAATCCAGTCCCATGTTGAAGCCCACCGCTGTTTGCTTGCCATAGGCTTCCAGCGGACCGGTCTTGCTGTAAATGTGCGCGATGCGAATTTCATCGGCCGTCCAGCCCAAGGCAGGCAACAGCGTGAGGGCAGCCAGGGACCAGAGTTGGCGGCGTGAGGTCATGGGGTTCTCCGGGTAATCAGCAAGTGAATTCGAGGCATGGCAGGCCGCCATGCCCTCGGCAACTCATCTTACACGCAGACCACGGAGACACCCGTGCCGCCCACGGCACAACGCCTGCGTCACCCGGACCTCAACGCGCCGGACCAGCCACAATCCCCCGGTCGTGTAACTGACCGTAGGCCGCAGTACTCAGACCCAGAATCTCCTGCATCACCTGCTCGGTGTGCTGACCCAACACGGGCGCGGGACGGGCGGGCTCGCGGGCCAATGCGGAAAAATCCAGCGCCAAGGAAGGCGAAGACAGCTGGCCCACCCCCGGTTGCGTGACAGTACTGAACATGGGGTTGCCAGGCAAGGTGTTGGCAATCATTTGTTCAACGCTTTGATACCGGCCCCAACACACACCGTGTTGCTCAAACACCTGGTTCACCTGATCCAGGGTGCGTGCACCCACCCATGATTGAACGGCGGCTGCAATGGCCTCACGCGCCTTGAAGCGATCACCCTCCAGCCGCAGGTTCAGGTCGTGCTGCTGTTCGATGCGTTGCACCTCAGCCTGCAGGCCCACGGCGTCCACCAAGGCTTGCCATTGCTTGCCCGTCAATCCCACCACCATGAGGCGTTCACCATCGGCGGTTTTCACGTCTCGTCCAAAAGCGCCAAACAAATAATTGCCGTAGCGTTGCCGCTGCTGCCCCAATTGCGACTCCGCAATGAACCCCAAGTGCGCCATGGTGGCCAGGGCCATGTCCTCCAGCGCCAGCTTCACATGCTGGCCCTGTCCGGTGCGCAGGCGATGTCGCTCCGCGGCCAGCAGGCCCAACGCCGCCATCTTGCCCGTGACCAAGTCCCAGGCCGGCAGCACATGGTTGACCACTTCCTCACTGTTCTCGGGACCAGTGAGCAGCGGGAAGCCCACACGGGTGTTGACCGTGTAATCCACCGCCGAACCACCCTGGCGGTCGCCCATCAGGGTCAGCTGAATGAGGTCGGGACGCTTGGCCGACAGGTCTTCATACGACAGCCAGCCACGCGGCGGAAAATTGGTGAGCAGCATGCCGGCCTCAGGTCCCGGCGCCGTGATAAGCGCCTGCGCCAACTCACGCCCTTCGGGCGTGCCCAGGTTCACCACCACGGAACGCTTGTGCTTGTTCAAGCCGCACCAAAACAGGCTGGTGTTGTCTTCGGTGACCGGCCAACGGCGGTAGTCCAGGCCCCCGCCCACCGTGTCCAGACGAATGACATCGGCCCCCATCTGTGCCAGCGTCATGCCGCCCAAAGGGGCAGCGACAAAAGCCGCGGCCTCAATGACGCGCATGCCCCCCAGGAGTTGGGCGGTGGTGTTCATATCGCTTTATCCTTGGGAGAAGACACCAGCGCCTGCTCCAGCAAGCCACGGGCAATCACCTTGAGCGCCAGAATTTCTTCGGCTCCTTCAAAGATGGAGAGCACTCGCGCGTCCACGAAATAGCGGCTCACCGCGGTCTCCTCTGCATAGCCCATGCCGCCATGCAGTTGCAATGCCTCACGCGTGACCCATTCAGCCGAACGACATGCCAGCAGTTTCACCAGACTGGAGGCCAGGCTGCCGCCCTGCTCCAGCGTGCGTGCCGTCTGGAAAGTCAGCAGACGACAGCAAACATAACGGGCGGCCATGCGCGCCAACTTGGATTGTGTCAGCGCGTACTGGGTGAGCGCTTGTCCAAACACCTTGCGGTCCTGGGTGTAGCGTTGTGCCGCCAACAGCGCGGCACGCATCACGCCGCACGCACGCGCGGCGGTTTGCATGCGTCCACCCACCATGCCCGTCATGTTGAAGTAAAAACCCTTGCCCAGACCAGACGCTTCACCGAGCAAGTGTGAGTCCGGCACCCACCAGTTCTCAAAGGACACGTCGTAGGAATGCATGCCGCGATACCCCAGCGTGGGAATGGCCCGTCCAGTGAGCACGCCGCCTTCGGGCTGTTCAAAGCGGAAGGCGTGGTCTTGCGTGGAAGGTTTTTCCACCAGGAAGATGCTCAAGCCCTTGTGCCCGAGCGACCGATCCGGGTCGGTGCGCGCCACCACCATCAGCACGCCCGCCTTGCCGGCAAAGGTGCACCAGGTTTTCGCGCCATGCAGACGCCAACCACCCGGCACCCGCTCAGCACGCAGCGTGAGGCTGGCGACATCGGAGCCATGGTCTGGTTCGGTCATGGCGATGGCACACAACGGTTGACCTTGCGCCAGGCGCGGCAACCAATCCTGTTTTTGCGCCTCGGTGCCGCCAGCCAACAAGGCACGACACAAAATCTCCGGACGAGTGATGAGACTGCCCGCCGCACCGAGCGAGGCTTGCGACAGGGCTTCGGTCACCGCCACCATGATGAGGTTGTCGTCCTCGCCGCCCGTGCCGCTGCCACCGTAGGATTCCGGCACGGACAGGCCAAACACGCCCATCTCGCGCAGCGGTTGCAGCAAGGTCTCCGGGATGGTGAGGTCCTCACGGTGAATGTGTTCCGCCATCGGGGCCACCACTTCCTGGCCGAAACGCTGAAACGATTCCTGCACCATGCGAATGGACGCATCCAGCGGCACGTGGCCCATCTCGACTTGTGAGGCCTGCAAGCGTTGGCCAATGCGGGCCAGTGCAGCTTCGCTGCCGGCGGCACGGCGCAGCGTGGCCCAATCGTCACTGATACGCAACGCATGCAAAGGAGCAGCGTCCAACGCCAGTTCAAGGTACAGCATGTCCAAGCGTGGCAACACCGCCGTGATGGCATCCACCGAGAACACCAATGTCAGCTCGGCGTCTAGGCCGTCCGGTTCAGCCGCCACCTGCGTCAAAGCATTCTGGGCCGCCAACAATTCGGCACTGGTCCAGGCCAGTTCAAATGACAGCAGTTGGTGTTGGTCCAGGCGTTCGGCACTCAAGCCACGCCCGGAGTGGCAGGCCCGGGCCAACGCCTCAATGCCGTGCTGGTGAATGCCCTGACATTGCTGCACCAGGGTTTGTGCTGTGCGAAGGGAGTCTTGAGAGGTCGTCATCCTCGGATTGTCCCCGATCGACCAGGTCTGGACTGCCACGCACAAGACTCGGGCATGCGTCCATCGTTCCTGGCGGCATTCAGCCAGCCATCACCCAGCCTCCATCCACCATCAGGGTCTGACCGGTCACAAAACGTCCGCCATCAGAGGCCAGAAACAGCACCGGCCCCACCACGTCTTCCGGGGTCGCCACCCGTCGCAACGGTGTCTGGGCGGCGATTTGCTCTCGCACGTCCTCGCGCGTGGCCCGTGCCCCTTCCGTGGGAAACACCAAGCCTGGGGCAACACAATTGACCCGAATGCCCAGGGGCCCCAACTCCACCGCCAGGTTGCGGCTGAAACCGGTCAACGCGGATTTGGCCGTGGCGTAATCGTGGTAAGGAATGGAAGGCCGCGCCACCAGATCACTGCCGATGTTGACAATGGCACCGCCTTTGCGCTTTCGCATCAAAGGCAACGCCGCCTGACACACCACGAAGCACGAGCGAACCGTGGCATCAAACTGGGTCTGGTAGTGCGACCATGACTGCTCCCAGAAACGGGCTCGACTCTCTGGGTCAAAGCGATACGGCCGCAGGGCGTTATTGACCACCACATCCAGACGACCAGCCTCACGTTCAATCTGCGCCATCATGTCTTGCACGGCGGCTTCATCGCCCACATCGCAGCGCAAGGCCCACCCATCACCGCCCAGTGCACGGCAGTCTGCGGCCACGGCGTCTGCGGTGGCCTGGTTGCTCAGGTAGTTCACCACGACCAAAGCACCTTCACGTGCGAAGCCTCGGGCCAGCGCCGCGCCAATGCCACGCCCTGCCCCGGTGACCAGTACCACCTGCCCCTCGAAACGACCCGCCACGGTGGTCATGAACGCCCCGGCAACAGGTCCTGACTGACCACATCACTCATGCGCAGTTCACGCGAGATGATGCCCAGTTGTCGGTAGACCTGGGCACCACGCTGCAAGGTCTCGACATCGATGGCCCCCAGACCACGTTGTTGCGTCAACGTGGACACACTGGACGCATTGCGCAACTGGATGATCTCCAGATTGATTGCCGGGTTCTGGCCATCAATGGCCACTTTCGTCGCCAGCTGCGCAGCCTCTTGCGGCGACTGGATCATCCACTGCATGCTGTCACGGTAGGCTTGCAGGAAACGACGCAAGACCTCTTTGCGCTGCTGATAGGTGTCTTCACGCACCACAAACACATCGCTGGAGATGTTCAGGTGCTGACGCACCTCCATCACATGCACCGGCCCCAGGCCGCGCTGGCGCCCCACCGCCAGGCCGGTGTCCGTGGCCGCCGTGGCGTCCACTTGTCCTTGCATTAACGGCGCGAAATTCAACAGGCCCGTGACCACCACGGTGACGTCCGACTCTTTCAAACCTGCCTGGTGCAACAACACTTGCAGATTCTGTCGGGTTCCGCTGGACAGGCTGTAGACACCAATGCGCTTGCCCTTGAGATCCGCCGGCTGCCGAATGGGACTGCTGGCCAGGGACACCACGTTGAACACGTTTTGCGGGTAGATGTCGTAGATCACGCGCAGCTTCTCGCCCTTGTCCAACGCGGCGAACAGCGAACCCGGGTCGGTGAAAGCCACATCGGCCTGGCCACTCAACAAGTTGCGCAACGCGTCCCCACCGCCGGCGCCCGGAACATAGCCCAGGGCAATGCCCCGTTGCTTGAAAAAGCCCTTCTGCTCCTCCACCAGCAAATTGGTGATTTCAGTGATGGGTTTGCTCCACCCTGCCACCACACATTTGTCCAGCGTAGTCCCTTGCGCACGTGCGATAGGCAGGTGCATGCCCACCGCGGTGAGCACAGCCGCGCTGCTGAAGTGAAGCCATTGACGTCGTTGCATGACAGGTCCTTTGAAGTGATGGTTAATCCGGAAGATCCAGTGGTGAATGGCGCGTGGGCAAGGACAAGCGATGCAACAGCACCGCCTCCAGCCACACGGCCCCTTGATACGTGGTCCAACCCATGAGGGTGATCAACACCAGCACGGCAAACATGAGCGGCGTGTCCATTGACCCCTGGGCAGCAATGATGAGCGCCCCCAGGCCCTTGCC
>VEQI01000170.1 GCA_018883305.1 Limnohabitans sp.
AGCCAGCATCAGGCGCTCCAGCGCCTCGATCCAGATCTGGTAGTAGCTGCTGGACAGGTACAGGGCCGGCGGCAGGGACTCGCGTGCGCTGCGTGCTTGGTCCAGGTTCCACTGACCACAACCGCCCATCAGCACGGTCAACCCCATGGCCTTGCGCTCCCAATCTGCGTGGAACACCGGCTCGTGGGGCTCCGGTTGCACCGGTCCAAAGCCTTGCAGGCCTCCCATGTCGTGAACGCCGTTCATGCCTGCACCCCCGGTGCTCGCGCCAGTCCCGTGCCAATCATGCTGTCGCGCGTCACCAGTTCGGCCAGTTGCTCGCGGCTCCAGCCGTCGGTGCCAGCTGGCCGTAGGGGCAGCACCAGGTAGCGAACCTCGGCGGTGGAGTCCCACACCCGGATGCGCTGGTCAGGGGGCAACGTCACGCCAAAGTCGGCCAGCACGCCCCGTGGATCGATCACGGCTTTGCTGCGATAGGGCGCACTTTTGTACCAGACCGGTGGCAAGCCCAGGACCGGCCAGGGGTAACAGCTACACAGGGTGCAGACCACCAGATTGTGTTGTTCTGGCGTGTTGGGCACCACCACCATGTGCTCGCCCTGGCGGCCGCTGTAGCCCATGTCGGCGATCGCGGCGGTGCCGTCTTTCAGCAGCCAGTCTCGGTATGCCGGATCGTCCCAAGCCCTGGCCACGACGCGAGCACCATTGTGAGGACCCACTTCTTTTTCATAGAGCTCGATGATGCGGTCGAGCGCGGCAGGCTCGATGTAACCTTTTTGCACCAACAGGGTCTGCAGGGCGCGCACCCGCACGTCCATCTCGCCCAAATGGGAGTGATCATGGTCGTGACCGTGTCCGTGGGGATGTTCATGCGTGTGAGTGGATGTATGCATGGCCGCATGATAGGCCAACAGGGCGATCAGGGGGCCTAATACAATGGCGGGTTCGTCCCCTAGGAGATCCCTGTGTTCATTTCTTCCGCCATCGCCCAAACCGCTCCCGCTGCCGCAGGAGGGGATGTGGGTTCCTCGCTCATGAGCATGTTGCCCCTGGTGCTGATGTTCGTGGTGCTGTACTTCGTCATGATCCGCCCCCAGATGAAGCGCCAGAAAGAGCACCGGGCCATGATCGACGCCCTGGCCAAAGGCGACGAAGTGGCCACCGCCGGTGGACTGCTGGGTAAGGTCACCAAGCTGGGCGACAGCCACCTGAGCGTGGAAATCGCCACCGGCGTGGAAGTTCAGATGCAGCGCAATGCCGTGGTGCAAGTGCTGCCCAAAGGCACGATCAAGTGATGGTGTTCGGCGCCGTCGTCACGGCGCCGCCCGGTTGCCCGCGGGTGACCGTTGAACGGGGCTGACAGGCCCCGGTCCCCTGACGTCTTGCAGGACTCGACATGAACCGTTATCCGGTCTGGAAATACGCGATCATTTTGATCGCCTTGCTGGTGGGCAGCCTCTACACGCTGCCCAATTTCTTTGGTGAAGCGCCTGCCGTGCAGGTCTCCCCGGCCAAACCCACGGCCAAGGTGGACGCCGCCGTACAGGCGCGCGTCGAGGAGGCCTTGCGTGGCGCCGGCGTCAGCCCCGGGCTGGTGCAACTGGAGGGCAACTCCCTCAAAGTGCGCTTTGACACCCCCGACCAGCAACTCAAGGCCAAGGACGCCATCCAGCGCGCCCTGGCCCCCACCCCGGATGACGCCCCGTTTGTGGTCGCCCTCAATCTGTTGTCCCGTTCACCACAGTGGCTGAGCGCGCTCAACGCAGCCCCGATGTATCTGGGTCTGGACTTGCGCGGGGGTGTGCACTTCATGTTGCAGGTGGACATGCCCTCGGCCCTGACCAAGAAAGCCGAATCACTCACGGGCGACTTGCGCTCGGCGCTGCGCGAGAAAAACCTGCGCCATGCCGGCATCAGCCGCAACGGCCAAACCATCGAGGTGCGTTTTCGTGAGACGGCAGCGGCCGAAGCGGCCCAGCGCCTGATCCAGGACCAGTTCCCCGACCTGATCACCACCACCTCACCCGATGGCGCAGACGTCAAGTTGAGCGCCAGCCTCAAGCCTGAAGCCGGACGCAAGGTGCAGGAGCAGGCGCTCAAGCAAAACATCACCACACTGCACAACCGGATCAACGAACTGGGCGTGGCCGAACCGGTGATTCAGCAGCAAGGACTGGATCGCATCGTGGTGCAGCTGCCTGGCGTGCAAGACACCGCCAAGGCCAAAGACATTCTGGGCCGAACCGCCACGCTGGAAATCCGCATGGTGGAAGACAGCAGCGAGGCGCGCGCCGCCGAGATGGGGTCGGGTCCGGTGCCCTTCGGCACGGAGCGGTACCTGGAGCGCAACGGCCAGGCCGTGATCGTCAAGAAGCAGGTCATTCTCACTGGCGAAAACCTCACCGATGCCCAACCCGGCTTTGACAATCAGACTCAGGAAGCCGCCGTGCATCTGACGCTGGACGCCAAGGGCGCGCGCATCTTCCGCGACGTCACCCGCGAGAGCGTGGGCAAGCGCATGGCCATTCTGCTGTTTGAAAAAGGCAAGGGTGAAGTGGTCACCGCCCCTGTGATCCGCAGCGAGATCGGCGGCGGTCGGGTGCAGATCTCGGGCCGCATGAGCACCGTGGAAGCCAACGATGTGGCTCTGCTGCTGCGCGCCGGCTCACTGGCTGCTCCGATGGAAATCATCGAGGAGCGAACCATCGGCCCCAGCCTGGGTGCCGAGAACATTGCCAAGGGCTTCAACAGCGTCACCTGGGGCTTTGCCGCCGTGGCGGTGTTCATGTGCGTGTACTACATGCTGTTCGGCCTGTTCTCCAGCATCGCGCTGGGCGTGAACCTGTTGCTGTTGGTGGCGGTGCTGTCCATGCTGCAGGCCACGCTCACGCTGCCGGGCATGGCCGCCATGGCGCTGGTGCTGGGCATGGCGATTGACGCCAACGTGCTGATCAATGAACGCGTGCGCGAGGAGCTGCGCAATGGCTCGTCGCCGCAATCGGCCATCCATGCCGGCTATGAGCGCGCCTGGGCCACGATTCTGGATTCCAACGTCACCACCCTGATTGCCGGTCTGGCCTTGCTGGCCTTTGGCTCAGGACCGGTGCGTGGTTTTGCGGTGGTGCATTGCCTGGGCATTTTGACCAGCATGTTCTCGGCGGTGTTTTTCTCGCGTGGGTTGGTCAACCTTTGGTATGGACGGCAAAAACGTTTGTCCGGCGTGTCCATTGGCACGGTGTGGCGCCCCGGCGCCAGTGCCTCTGGCACGGACAACCCGCCCACGACGTCCTGATGATTTGTCCGCTCGTCCTGTCCGCTCATTCCCACGGCATCACACCGACCTAACGCCGATCGAAAGTCCTCATCATGGAATTCTTCAAGATCCGTCGCGACATCCCCTTCATGCGCCATGCGCTGGTGTTCAACGCCGTCTCGTTGATCACCTTCCTGGCGGCCGTGTTCTTTTTGTTCTCACGCGGCTTGCATCTGTCGGTGGAGTTCACCGGTGGCACGCTGATGGAAGTGGCCTACAGCCAACCGGCCGATCTGACACAGGCCCGCAACGCCATCGCCGCCCTGGGCTACGCCGATGTGCAGGTGCAAAACTTCGGCACCGCGCGCGATGTGCTGATCCGCTTGCCTGCCGTCAAGGGCGTGAGCTCGGCACAGCAAAGTGAGAAAGTGCTGACCGCCCTCAAGCAGGCCGATGCCAGCGCCGAGTTGCGCCGGACCGAGTTTGTCGGGCCACAAGTGGGCGATGAGCTGGCTGCCGATGGCCTGAAGGCGCTGGCCTTTGTGGTGGTGGGCATCATGATCTACCTGGCCTTCCGCTTCGAGTGGAAGTTTGCATTGGCAGCCATCATCGCCAACCTGCACGACGTCATCATCATCCTGGGCTTTTTTGCCTTCTTCCAGTGGGAGTTCTCACTGCCCGTGTTGGCCGCTGTGCTGGCCGTGCTGGGCTACTCGGTGAACGAATCGGTGGTGATCTTTGACCGGATTCGCGAGAACTTCCGTCGCTTTCGCAAGATGGACACGGTGGGCATCATTGACAACGCCATCACCTCCACCATCAGCCGCACCATCATCACCCACGGCTGCACGCAGCTGATGGTGCTCTCGATGCTGTTGTTTGGCGGGGCCACGCTGCATTACTTCGCGCTGGCGCTCACCATTGGCATTCTGTTTGGCATTTATTCCTCGGTCTTTGTGGCGGCAGCCATCGCGATGTGGCTGGGCATTCGCCGCGAGGATTTGGTCAAGAGCGTGAAGAAGGAAGGCGATCCGGACGATCCAAACGCCGGCGCCGTGGTCTGAACAGACGCGGGACGTAGGCCGTGGCTCAGAACGCCACGGCAGGCGTGAAGTGGTTCGGGTCAGGCTCAGTGGGCGACGCGGTCCGCGTCGTCGCACAACTCATCGAGCACCAGTGCATCAGGCTCGATGCCAGCGCTCCAGTAGGTCATCAGCACGATGATTTTGAGGTCATCCAGTGACACCGGGTGCTGCGGCACCGCCATGGCCCGGTCCAGCACCACTTCCCGCAGGTGCGCGGGCAACACCCCGGCCGATTCCAGAAAACTCACGAATCCCAGGCACTGGGCGCCCAGTCGATCCTGTTCCTGAACCGAGTACACCCGCAGGCTATGGGCCGACGGCGCACGCAGTTCCGGCGTTTCAGGGGCAGGTTGGGAGATGTCAATCAGCTGGGTATCGTGCGAGGCCCGTTGCAGACCTTCCAGCCATTGCAAGGCCTGGTCGATTTCTTCCTGCTCAAAACCGGCGGCACTGAGCTTTCGGCCCAAATGCTGAATTTCAGGACAAGCGTCCCCGCGCCAGTAGTTTTCGTACACGTAGACGAGCACATCGAACATGGCCCCAATATAACCGGTTTTTGCGTCATGTCGTCAAGCGCCAGCGCCTCGTCCCGCGTGGCCCCTCGCACACAGGGGGTACCGACAGCTTCTTGTGTCCGCACCATCACCGCACTCGTTGAAAGCGCCCACCGGGCAAACGCTCGATCCAGCCACCCAGCTCCAGCGCCAACAAGCCCGCCAGAACCTGAGCCGTTTCCTGTTGAATGCGTCGGCATAAGGTTTCCAACGGTGCGGGATCCAACCCCAACGCGTCCCAGATATCGCGGTGTTCATCCGGTGGAACGGTCTGGCTGAACGTCGGCGTCAAGGGGGGCGAAGCCTTCAGGTCCGCCTTTGGCGGGATCGTGAGCCAAGGATCGCGCAACTCGACCAGAATGTCCTCGATCGCCTCCACCAGCTTGGCCCCTTGTTTGATGAGCGCATGGCAGCCTCGCGACTGCGTGGCGTGAATCGATCCAGGCACAGCCATCACATCACGGCCCTGTTCCAGGGCCTGATGCGCCGTGATCAAAGAGCCCGATCGCAGGCTGGCTTCCACTACCAGCGTGGCCCGGCTCAGGCCTGCAATGATGCGGTTGCGCCGGGGAAAGTTGGCCGCCAATGGCGCCGTCCCCGGAAAATACTCGCTCAGCAACATACCACGGCTGGCGATCTCGTCAGCCAGCAACCGATGCTGCGCCGGGTAAGTCTGGTCCAGCCCCGTGCCCACCACCGCCACCGTGCTGCAAGCTTGTCGCGCCGCCAAAGCGCCCTGGTGCGCGGCACCATCGATGCCCAGCGCCAGACCGGAGACCACACACCAGCCACGCTCGGCCAGCGTGCGGGAAAAGTCACGCGCGTTGTCCTGGCCTTGCCGGGTGGCATGCCGGCTGCCCACCACTGCCACGGCCTGGGTGGGCACGGGCTGACACTGGCCGCGCACAAACAGGCACAAGGGCGGATCCGCAATGTCACGCAAGGCCGTGGGGTAGTCCGGGTGATCGGGCGTCCACAGCGCATGCTGCTCGCCAGGGCGGGGCGATGCGAGCCAGTCGGCGATGGCATCACAGGTTTGCCGCCAATCGCCCGACGCCTGCCCCGACAGGCTTTTCTCCAGGCCGGGCAGGCCCTGAACCGCACCCTCCCGAATACAAGACACGGCCGCCGCCGCCGAACCCGTGTGCGCCACCCACTGGCGCGCTGTGCGTGGTCCCACGCCGGGTGTGAGTTGCAAGCGGACCCAGGGTTCCCAGGCCGTGGTGGGGGTTGCGATTGATGTCATGTTGACCTCCTGTGAGTGGTCGGGCCATCGTAGGCACAGAACGCTGCGAGGGTGGCGAGTTGCAATCCCTCGCAAGCGCAGTGGCACTCACAATGGCATGCGCCACCGAGGGGCAAACCTGGGAGAATCGGGTGCATGGCACTATTACCCATCCTCGTCTATCCCGACCCCCGTCTGCACACGGTCGCTCGCGCGGTGCAGACGGTGGACGACCGCATCCGCCGCCTGGCCAGTGACATGCTGGAAACCATGTATGACGCCAAAGGCGTCGGCCTGGCCGCCACTCAAATCGATGTGCATGAGCAGGTGATCGTGATGGACACCTCCGAAGAGCATGATCACCCCATGGTGCTGATCAACCCGACCATCGTCTGGTCCAGTGATGAACACATCATCTGGGAAGAGGGCTGCCTGTCGGTCCCCGGCATTTACGACAAGGTCGAGCGCGCGGCCGAGGTGCGCGTGCAAGCACTGGACGAACATGGCCAGTTGCGCGAAATCGAAGCCTCCGAGCTGACTGCCGTGTGCATCCAGCACGAAATGGATCACTTGAAGGGCAAGGTGTTCGTCGAGTACCTGTCTTTGCTCAAGCGCGGTCGCATCAAGACCAAGATGCTCAAGGCCCAGCGCGAAGCGCAGTCCTGACCATGCGACTCATCTTTGCTGGCACGCCGGTGTTTGCGCGCGAAGCGCTGGCGGCCTTGCTGGAAGCGGGCCATGAGGTGTGTCTGGTGCTCACCCAGCCCGACCGGCCGGCCGGCCGCGGCCTCAAACTGCAGGCCTCCCCGGTCAAGCAACTGGCCTTGGCGCACAAGATCCCGGTCCTGCAACCCCGCAGCCTGCGGCTCGATGGCCGTTATCCGGAAGATGCGCAAGCGGCGCAAGCCGCCCTGCAAGCCAGCGGTGCCCAGGCCATGATCGTGGCGGCCTACGGGTTGATTCTGCCCCCCTGGGTGCTGGCGCTGCCCACGCACGGTTGCCTGAACATACACGCCTCCTTGTTGCCACGATGGCGCGGGGCGGCCCCCATTCATCGCGCCATCGAGGCGGGCGACCGCGACAGCGGCATCACCATCATGCAAATGGACGCGGGTCTGGAC
>VEQI01000171.1 GCA_018883305.1 Limnohabitans sp.
GTGGTGGCTTGTCTGGCGTGACCTGGGAGAGCAAGCCTGATGGCGAGCCGGGTTGGCAACAGTTTTTCCTGAAAGCCGGCCACGATGTCTATGTGTCCGACGCCGTGGAGCGTGGCCGCGCCTCGTGGGCACGGTACCCTGAGATCTTCAAGTCCGAGCCCTTCTTCAGAACCAAGAAGGAAGGCTGGGAGTTGTTCCGCATTGGCCCCACGGACTCCTACCAGACAGATCCCGCCAAGCGCGTGAAATACCCGGACAGCCAGTTCAATGTGGCGGCGTTTGATCAATTTGCCAAGCAAGGTATTCCGCGCTGGGCCACCAACGATGTGGCCACCCAGAACGCCTACAACGAACTGGTGCAAAAGGTGTGTCCTTGCATCATCGTCGTGCATTCACAAGGCGGCAACTTTGCCTTCAACGCGGCATTGAAAGCGCCTGACAAAATCAAGGCTGTGATTGCCGTGGAACCCTCTGGTGCGCCGGACCCCACCAAGGTGAACCTGAGCGCACTGAAGTCGGTTCCGCACCTGTTTGTCTGGGGCGATTACATTGACACCACACCGTTCTGGAAAGGCATCAACACCACCCTGGGCCACTACAGCAAGGCCTTGAAAGACCAGGGCGGCACATCGGATGTGATGGCATTGCCCGCGCTGGGCATCACCGGCAACTCACACATGCTGATGATGGACAAGAACTCCGACCAGATTGCCGCGCGCATCCAATCCTGGATTGAACAGCAGGGGCTGACCCGCTGATCCTTCTGCGAGATCAAGGTTTGCTGATGGCCAAGGGCTGGGGCCCGGGCGTCAGCTTTTGAACGTCCAGCCCCTTGGAGGCCAACCGTGCCACCAAGGCGGCATATTTGGCCGAGTCAACGTCGGGTGAGCGCGACAAAATCCACAAGTACTCGCGCTTGGGCTCACTGACCGCCGCCAGCTGATAAGACTCATCCAGATCAATGACCCAGTAGTCCCCCCAGACAAAAGGCAAAAAGGACAGCCACGCGGGGGCAAATCTCACCGTCAAGCGTGAGGACTGCGGCCCACCGATCTGCCTGGCCTGCCCCACTGCCCGCTCCCATTCTCCCTGTGCATTGCGACACTGGTTCAACACGCGAATGGAGCCATCCTCCAACAGCGCATAGTCGGCCGAGGTGTCAGACACGCATTGCTGTTGGAATCGGTTCGGGAATTTGGCGATCTCGTACCAACGCCCCAAGTAGCGCTGAACATCCAGGTGAGGAATGGCTTGAAGCGGCTTCGTCTCCTGGGCCATGCCCATGGACACGTGGGCGAACAGAACCCATGAAATCAATGTGCCGGCTATTTTCATGATGGGGTTTTGATGGACAAATCACTTTAACATAGAATCGTTTTGTCTATGACAAACTGAGGTTGACATGAAAATTGCCATCATTGGCTCAGGCATTTCGGGGCTGGCTGCCGCCCACCGCCTGCAGCCGCACGCCCATGTCACCCTGTTTGAGGCTGGGGATTATTTTGGGGGGCACACCCATACCGTGGACATTACGCTTCCCACCAACCGTGGCCTTCAAACCTGGGGCGTGGACACGGGCTTCCTGGTGTTCAATGAGCGAACCTATCCTCAGTTGATTGCCCTGCTGGCGGAACTGAAGGTGGCCACGGCGCCTTCTGACATGTCCTTTTCTGTGCAGGTCCCCGGTGCTCAGGGGCAACCACCGCTGGAATGGAGTGGCAACAGCCTGGCCACGGTTTTCGCGCAAAAGCGCAATCTGATCAGCCCACGGTTTCTGGGCATGCTGACTGACCTCTTGCGATTCAACCGCATTTGCACCCAACTGGCGCTGCAAGGAAAAGACCACGAAATGACGGAGCGGCTTCAGTCGTTTCTGGACCGTCACGGCTTTGGGCAAGCGTTTCGCGACTGGTATTTCTTGCCCATGCTCGGCTGTATCTGGAGCTGCCCCACGGATCAGATGCTGCAATTTCCCGTGGCCACCATGATCCGCTTTTGTCACAACCACGGGCTATTGCAAGTCAACGACCGCCCGCAATGGCACACCGTGGTGGGTGGGGCCAGACACTATGTGGACCACATCGTGTCCGGCCTGACAGACGCCAGACTCAACACGCCCGTGCGAAGCGTGGACAGAGATGCGGCCGGTGTCACCCTGCACACCGATCACGGCCATGAGCGCTTCGACCATGTGGTGATGGCCGCGCACTCGGACCAGTCACTGGCCATGCTGAGACAACCCACCCTGGCGGAAGCGGAGGTGCTCAGTGCCATCCGCTACCAGCCCAACCGGGCTGTGCTGCACACAGACACCAGCGTGCTGCCCCAACGACGCGCCGCCTGGGCGGCCTGGAATTACGAGCGAGCGGCCGACACGCACCAGGAGTCCAGTCGCGTCTGCCTGCATTACCTGCTCAACAAGCTCCAACCTCTGCCCTTTCAGCAACCCGTGGTGGAGTCCCTCAATCCGGTCCGGCCCATTGACCCCCACAAAATCCTGGCCGAGTTTGAATACAGCCATCCCGTCTTTGATCTGGCGGCCATTCAGGCGCAGCAACGCGTGCCTGCATTGCAAGGCGTTCGGCATACCTGGTTCTGTGGCGCCTGGACGGGTTACGGCTTTCATGAAGATGGCCTCAAATCCGGACTGGCCGTGGCCGATGCCTTGCTGTCTCTCACGGCAGGCACGCGCAAGGTGGCCGCATGAAGCAGCAGGCCATGCTGGGTTTTGGACAGGTCAGGCACGCACGTTTGCGCCCCACGTCCCACCAGTTTGTCTACCCCACATGCTTTCTGATGCTGCCCATGCGTCAACTGCACCATGAGGCCGACATGGGTGGCCTGGCCGTGAATCGGTCTGCGGCCATCAGTTTTCATGAAACGGATCATGGGGATGGGCGCAACGCAGCTTCGGGGGGTGCGCTGGCCTGGCTGGAGGAACTGCTGCACCAGGAGGGCATCGATGACGCCCTGGGTGACATCTGGCTCCACACCTACCCCCGGATGCTGGGCTACACCTTCAAACCCGTGAGCTTTTGGTACGCGCATCGCTTGGATGGCACCTTGCGCGCGATTGTGGTGGAAGTGAACAACACGTTTGGCGAGCGTCATTGCTATTTGCTGGATCAGCCGTCATACGGCCATGAACTTGAAGCGCTGAAATGCTTTCATGTGTCGCCGTTCTGCCGCGTGGAAGGGCACTACCGATTCCGCTTCATGCGCATCCGCCAGGACCAGACAGAGCGGACCGTGGTCCGCGTGGACCACGATGATGCGCAAGGCCCGCTCCTGAAAACCAGCGTGAGCGGGACACTGCACCCCATCACGCCTGCCCTGCTGAAAAAAGCCCTGTGGCGCTATCCGGCCATGACGCTGATGGTCATGGCCCGCATCCATTGGCAGGCCCTCAAGCTCTGGGCCAAACGTGTGGGCTTTTACCGCAAGCCCGAAGCCCCTGAACCATTTGTCACTCGTTGATGCTAAGGATTGACGTATGAACACCATCACCGCCACTTCCAATCGCCCTCTGAGCTTTCCTTCGCAAGCCCCGGCGGCGGCTCGAACCGTGTTCAGGCTTTTGCATCAACTCCAGCACGGCTCGCTGACGCTATGTCTGCCAGATGGTCAGCGACAAACCGTGGGTGATGGACAAGGCCCTCACGTCACACTGCATCTGCACAACTGGAACCCCCTGATCGCTGCCCTGAAGTCGGGCGATATCGGGTTTGCGGAAAGCTATATGGATGGCGACTGGTCCACGCCTCAGTTGCCCGAATTGCTGGGTCTTTTCGCGGCCAACCGTCAGGCGCTGGACGAAGTCATTCATGGCTCCTGGATGGGCCGTCTGTTTTATCGGGTGCGGCACCTTCTCAACCGCAACACCAAAGTCAATAGCCGTAAGAACATTCACGCCCACTATGACCTGGGCAATGCGTTTTACCGACTGTGGCTGGACCCCACGATGAACTACTCCTCGGGTCTGTTCCGTGGTGACAGGCAACAAGACATGCAGCAGGCACAACACGCCAAAGTTCGTCGCGCCCTGAACATGGCGGGTGTTCAGCGGGGACACCGGGTTTTGGAAATCGGTTGTGGCTGGGGTGCGCTGGCCGAGAAAGCCACCCAGGAATTTCAAGCGCACGTGACGGGCGTGACCCTGTCCACCGAACAACTGGATTGGGCCAAGCAACGTTTGGCCAGCCAGGGGCTCGCTCACCAGGCCGATTTGCGTCTGCAGGATTACAGAGATATCCACGACGGGCCCTACGATGCCATCTGCTCGATTGAAATGCTGGAGGCTGTGGGTCAGGCCTACTGGCCGACTTACTTTCAAAGCCTGGCCCGCTTGCTCAAGCCCGCGGGCCGTGCCTGCATACAAAGCATCGTGATCCGCGATGATCTGTTTCCTCGGTATATCCAATCGACCGATTTCATTCAGCAATACATCTTCCCCGGCGGATGCCTGCCCAGCCCCAGCGAGTTTCGTCGCAAGGCGCAGGCTGCCGGTCTCCAGGTGGTGGATGAGCTGTTCTTTGGCAAAGACTATGCCGAAACTTGCCGTCGTTGGCGTGCCGATTTTTTAGCACGCCGACTGGAAGTGCTGGGCATGGGCTTCGATGAGCGATTCATCCGCCTGTGGGAGTTTTATCTGGCCTATTGCGAAGCGGGCTTTGAAGCCGGAGACATCGACGTGGTGCAGTTCACGTTGGCACGTTAAGCACTCTGCCCTCGCTTTCACCTCGCTTGTCATTCATGCCTTTGAATCCAACGCTGAAAGAATGGCGCGGACAACGCGTCTGGCTCATTGGTGCATCCAGTGGCATTGGACGTGCGCTGGCGCAGCACCTTCACGCCATGGGTGCCCATGTCATCGTGTCAGCTCGACAACAAGCGGCATTGGATGATTTTGTCAGCAACCATCCTGGCAGCACTGCCCTGCCCATGGATGTCACGGATCCCGAAGCCGTGCACCGAACTGCCATGGCCGTCATGGACCAGGGGCCGTTGGATCTGCTTTGTTATTGCGCCGGGCATTACCAACCGATGCGTGCCACGGACCTGGATCTGTCAGCACTTGTCCTGCACCATGAGGTGAACACGGTGGGCGCCCTGCGCGTTCTGGCGGCCATCTTGCCCCACATGCTCACCCGGGGCAGTGGGCACATCAGCCTGGTCAGCAGCGTGGCGGGCTACCGGGGCTTGCCCCTGAGCCTGGCCTACGGCCCTACCAAGGCGGCGTTGAGCAATCTGGCAGAAGCCTTGTATCTGGATCTTCATGCGCAAGGCCTGGGTGTGAGCCTGATCAATCCCGGTTTTGTGGACACCCCTCTGACGGCCCAAAATGCATTTCACATGCCTGCCTTGATCACACCCGATGAAGCCGCGCGAGCCATTGTTCGAGGCTGGTCAGCAGGCGATTTCGAAATTCATTTCCCTCGACGATTCACCTGGTGGATGAAGCTGCTTCGGCTGATGCCATATCGAATGTATTTTCCGTTGATTCAACGGATCACAGGACGCTGAAACCATGCACGATCCCGCCTTGGAATCATCTGTCGACCGATTGGTCCAGTTCTTTGAGCAACTGACACCGCAACAAGTCTCGCAACTGTCAGCGCTTTACGCACCCGACGTCTTCTTCAAAGACCCCTTCAACGAGGTGCGGGGACTGGATGCGGTGACACGCATTTTCAACCATATGTACGAGGCGCTTGATTCACCCCACTTCATCGTCACCGAGCGCATTGCGCAAGGCCAGCAGTGCTTTCTGGGCTGGGACTTTCGATTTCGTTTCAAGCGTTTCGACACCACCACCTGGCAAACGGTGCGCGGCGCCACCCATCTGCGATTGAACGAACAAGGCCTGGTCATCCTGCACCGGGATTACTGGGACGCCGCCGAAGAGCTCTACGAAAAACTGCCTGTGGTTGGCGGTTTGATGCGCTGGCTCAAACGCCAAGCCAATGCTTGAGTCCACCCCACCATCAACACCTCCGACCACAGGGCTCACCCTGCGGCTGATATTGGCTGATCAGCTCAATCCGCTGCACAGCTGGTTCAAGGACACACGCGCGGATGTGGTGTACGTGCTGATGGAGGTCCGTAGCGAAACGGACTACGTGCTTCATCACGCCCAGAAAGTGTTGGGCCTGTTTGCAGCCATGCGCGCCTTTGCGGTCCAGCTGAAGGCCGCGGGGCACCGCGTGCGTTATGTGGCCATCGACCACCCCAGCAATCGACAAAGCATCACGGGCAATCTGGAGGCCCTTCTGGCGCACTACGGCGCCAGTGCCATCCAATACCAGGCACCCGACGAATGGCGACTGGATCAGCAACTGCGCGATTGGGCTGCAGCTTGTCCTCTGCCGGTACACATGGTGGACAGCGAGCACTTCTACACCGCACGCGACGAAGCCAAGCGTCTGTTTGCGGGCAAAAAGCAATGGCTGATGGAGCGCTTTTACCGTCATCAACGACAACAGCATCAGGTGCTGATGACAAAGGATGGAAAACCCGAAGGCCAACAGTGGAACTTTGATGCCGACAACCGTCGTCCATGGCGCGGCACGCCTGCGGCTCCGGCAGACACCCGCCCCAGCCATGATCACCGCGAACTCTGGCAAGTGATCCAGTCGGCGGGGATTCAAACCATGGGGAACCCGCAAGCAGCGGCGTTCCGCTGGCCGCTGGACCGAGGCGAAGCGCTGCAACAACTGGAACACTTCATCACTGAGGGCCTTCCCCATTTCGGGGACTACCAGGACGCCATCTCCCAACACAGTGGTCACTTGTTTCATTCGCTGCTGTCATTTGCGCTCAACACCAAAATGCTGCATCCGCGGGAAGTGGTCCAGCGCGCGGAACAAGCCTGGCAAGCCGGCCTGGCACCGCTGCATGCCGTGGAGGGATTCATCCGGCAGATCCTGGGCTGGCGCGAATACGTGCGCGGAATGTACTGGGCTCACATGCCTGGCTACACGGACAGCAATCACCTGAATCACAACCATCCCCTGCCAGATTGGTTCTGGAACGGTGAAACACGCATGGCGTGCGTGGCCAGTGCCATTCGGCAATCCCTGGACCATGCCTACGCGCATCACATTCAGCGCCTGATGGTCATTGGCAACTATGCGCTGCTGGCAGGCCTGGACCCGCAAGCCCTGCACCGTTGGTACCTGGGCATTTACATCGATGCGTTTGAATGGGTAGAGG
>VEQI01000172.1 GCA_018883305.1 Limnohabitans sp.
GCTGATCACCTGGCTGGAAACGGCGCGTGCACAGGCGCGCACGCGCGGGCTGGTGGTGCGCTGGCACGCCCTCCCGCAAGGTCACGCCCTGGAAGGTCTCCCGCCTGACGCGCTGCCGGCCCTGGCCTTGCGCTGGCGCGACCCCAGCACTCGGGTGCTGGGCGGACCACTGGTGTTGGGCCCGGAGCCCTTGATTTCCGCCCAGACCCTGGTGTTGCAACATGCCGAGCAGCCCGCCGTGCAGGTGCGTATCGGCACGGATGGTGTTCGCCCCTTTCATTTGCTGCCATGAAGCCCACGAAATCGACGAAGCGCTGGTGCCGCGGTTTCACGCTGATTGAAGTCCTGGTGGCGCTGGGCATCGTGGCGTTGGCCCTCATGACCGGCATCAAGGCCTCACAATCACTGGTGATGTCGGCACAACGCCAATCGGACTTGCTGTGGGCCCAGATATGCGCTGACAACGCCCTGATCGCGCTTCGCTTGTCGCGCCAACTACCGGGCATCGGCGACAACTCCGCCGTCTGCGAACAGGTCGGGCAGACGATGCGGGTGCAGGTGAGTGTGCGGCCCACCCCCAACCCGGCATTTCGCCGCGTGGACGCGCAAGTCTGGTCCAATGCCACGCCCTTGCTGCGAGTCACTACCGTCCTGGGGCAACAATGATTTCACGCACATACCGGCAGGCCGGATTCACGCTGATTGAAGTCCTGGTCGCGTTGCTCGCCATGGCCATGATGGCCGGCCTGAGCTGGCGCGGCATTGACGGCCTGCTGCGTGCGCGTGAGGCCAGCCTGGGACGGGTGGATCAGATGGCGGTCATGCAAACAGCGTTGATGCAATGGCAGTCCGACCTGGATGCCGCCGTCTCACTCACCTCCGCCTCCGCCGCCAACGCCAACCAGACCACAGGGCTGAGCGGACTGTCCTGGGACGGCCGTGTGATGCGCATCTTGCGCCGCGCCAGCGTGCCCGACACACAGGGTGCCGACGCCGGGCTTTGGGTGGTCAGCTGGACAATGAGAGGCCTCACCCCCGACGAAGCCGAACGCCTGGGGCTGCCCCGGCAGAACCCGCCGCTGGGCTGGGTTCGCACGCAATCACCCGCCTCCTTTGAACGAGCCAGCCTGGAGCGGTATTGGGCCGAAGCACTGCAAGGCGGCACGGGTGCGGGCAGCGTGACAAGCGCCAGCCTGACCAGCGGCCCCGCCTCCACGGCCGTGCTGTTCCCGGCCCTGCAATGGCAACTCTATTACTACCGTGACAACGCCTGGAGCAACCCTTTGTCCAGCAGCGGCGCCACCACCGCCGTGCAGGACACGGCCATGCCCGATGGCGTACGACTGCAACTGACCTTGCCCGACAACGCCAGCCCCCGTGGCACACTCACCCTGGACTGGGTGCGTCCCACCTTTGCAGTCACACGATCCTGACATGCGGTTCCCGGAGCGCCCCCCCCTGCATGACACCGGCACAAGTGCCGGGACACATTCACCACGCCTGCCACGGCAAGGCGCTCGCGGCATGGCACTGATCACAGCCATGTTGACCGTGGCCCTGATCGCCACCCTGGCGGCCACCGCCCTATGGCAACAATGGCGCAGCCTGCAGGTGGAAACGGCTGAGCGGCAGCGGCAGCAATCCGTGTGGTTACTCACGGGGGCGCTCGACTGGGCGCGCTTGATCTTGCGAGAAGATGGCCGCTCCGGCAACACGGACCATCTGGGAGAACCCTGGGCTTTGCCTCTGCAAGAGGCACGCTTGTCCAGTTTTCTGGCCAGCTCCTCCGATGGCGTCAGCGAGGACGATGCCGCGATGGCGGACCGGGTGTTTTTGTCTGGTCAGATCCTGGACTTGCAAGCGCGCCTCAATGTGTTCAACCTGATGCAGGGCGATCAGGCCTCCGCCCCCGACCTGGCGGCCTTTGGCCGCCTGTTTGAGTTGCTGGGCCTGCCACGTGCAGCGCTAGACAGCCTGGTCCAGCAACTGCTGGCCGCCCAACGCACCGACAGTCGCCTCCTGCTGCCGCAACGTTTCTCGCAGCTGAACTGGATGGGACTGTCCCCACTGCAACTGGCCCGACTGGAACCTTTCATCACCTGGTTGCCAGTGCGTACCAACGTCAACCTCAACACCGCCCCCCCCGAAGTGCTGTACGCCAGCGTTCCCCAGCTCCCCCTGGCACAAGCCCAACGCGCTGTCCAGTTGCGAGACAGCCAGCACTGGCGCACGCTGGAGGAAGCCACACGCGCCCTGGGTGACGCGGGCGCCGGGCTGGCCGCCAACCTGCACGGGGTCTCGACCAACTATGTCGAAGTCATTGGTCGGGTGCGTCTGGGCTCCACCACACTGACCGAGCGCTCGGTGATTCAGCGTGACGAGAATCAGCGTGTGCTCTGGCGTGAGCGGGGCACCCTGGCCACGCCATCCCGCCCAACGGGGGATGGCGCCTCCCGCATGCCAACGGCATCAGGCACACCCTGATCGATCTGCCAAGAACGCTACCTACAATGTCGGGACCATGCTGATTCTTCCTTTGCCCTTGCACCCCAGCGCTTCCACGGACGTTGGTGCATCCCATGTGGCGTTTGTGCACAGCCTGGACGGTGTCTCCGTGTTGCGTAGCGGCCAGGCCAGCTTGGCAAGTCTGGCCTCGATGGATGGCGAAGTGGTGGCGGTGGTGCCATGGCAGCGCCTGTCATGGCACGAAGTCACCTTGCCCCCCCAATCCGGTGGCCGACTGACGGCGGTACTGCAAGGCTTGCTGGAAGAACAGTTGCTGGACGATCCAACCCATCTGCACCTGGCCGTGGCGCCACGCACCACGCCCCGCCAGGGTGGCATCACCCTGGTGGCGGCCTGCGCACGCCAGTGGCTGCAGCAGGCCCTGGCGCCGCTGGAGGCTGCCGGTCTTCGGGTTCAGCGCATCGTGCCCGAGTGCGCCCCCATCGACCCCTCCCGCTCAGGGTTGTCCCTGCAACTGGTGGAGTGGGATAACCAACCCTTGGGGCTGCTGTGCCACGCGCAAGGCGTCACGCCTATCCCCTCCGGCACCCGCACGGCCTGGGCCACGCTGCTGGGCGAAGTCGCCACCTGCTGGACAGAGCCCGCCGTGGCCCAACACGCCAGCACCTGGTGCAACTCGGAAGCCACGCTGCAACCAGCGGCACACCGTTGGCTCCAGGCGGCTTGCAGTGACTGGGACCTGGCTCAGGGAGACTGGAGTCAATCCCGCGCCCAACGCAGTGGTCGCTGGCTGCAACGCGCCTGGAACACGCTGCGCCACGACCGTGACTGGCGCGCCGTGCGCTGGGGGGCTGGCGTGCTGCTGCTGACCCAGGTGATGGGACTCAATGCCTGGGCCTGGCGCGATCAGGCCCTGCTGCAAGCACAGCAACAACAGCTTCGCCAAATGCTGACCGATACCTTTGCCCATGTGCGCGTGGTCATCGATCCAGCCCTGCAAATGCGTCGTGAGGTGGATGCCTTGCGTCAGGCCACCGGCGCCCCCTCTCCCCAGGATGTGGACAACCTGCTGGTGCGCCTGTCCGAAGCCTTGCCGCCCCAAGGCATGGTGCGGCAATTGAGCTATGCCGCGGGCGAACTGCGCTGGCAAACCACCGGTCCGACAGACCTGGAGCCGGCCGTGCAACAACGGCTGCAAACCCAGGGCTATCGCTTCAGCCGTCAGGGCGATGAACATTCGCTGCGCTGGGAGGGTGCTCGATGAGCGGCTTTGATCGGTCTGCCATGACGGCGCGCTGGCAACAACTCTCTGCGCGTGAGCGCCTTTGGATCACCATCGCCGGCACGCTCATCGCCTTGAGCCTGTTATGGCAGGTGGGACTGTCTCCCGCCTGGCAAGCCTGGCGCCAAAGCCCGGCACGTCATGCCCAGCTGGATCGCCAAGCGGCTGAACTGCAATCTCTGCAGATGAAAGCCCGTGAGCTTCAGGCGCGCCCTATCTTGTCACGCGGTGAAGCCCTGCAATCTTTCACGCAACTCACCCGGGATTTGCTGCCGGGCGCACAAATCTCCGCCCTGGCAGATCAGCAACGTGTCACGCTCAAAGGCGCCTCAGCCACAGGGCTGACCCAATGGCTGGTGGCCGTACGCCAATCTGCGCAGGCCAACGTGGTGGAGTTGCGTTTGCAACGCAACACCGCCTCCCAGGACAAACAACCTCAGTGGGACGGTCAGATCGTGGTTCAACTCCCGCAGCGAGGAGCGCCCTGACATGAGCCGCCTTGACGCCTTGATGGCCCAGCCCGCTTTCGTGCGGCCAGGCCGTTCACGATCAGTCGGGGCTGGCTGGCGCTGGGCGCTGGCTGGAGGATGTCTGGGTTTGCTGCTGGCGCTCGCCATCTGGGCACCAGCGCGCTGGCTCACGGCTGCCGTGGAGCAACTCACCCAGCAACGGTTGTTGCTGCTCCAAGCCCGTGGCACGGTCTGGTCCGGCTCCGCGCAGCTGGTACTGAGCGCAGGCCCTGGAAGCCAAGCGGCGATGGCCCTGCCTGAGCGCCTGAGCTGGTCGTTGCAGTCGCGCTGGTGGCCCTCCCCCGCCATTGAGGTGGCATTCTCTGTGCCATGCTGCACACCCGCACCGTTGCGCTTGCAAACAACGCTGGGCTGGTCAGGAGTCACGCTGCGCGTGCTGGATCACCACTCTGACTGGCCCGCTTCTGCCCTGGCGGGCCTGGGCACGCCCTGGAACACCATCCAGGCACAAGGCCGCCTGCAGCTGGACACACGACAGCTGGAAATACGCTGGGCTGAGCGGCGCCTTCAAGTATTGGGCGAAGCCTCGCTGTCCCTGATCGATCTGTCCTCCCGCTTGTCCACCCTGCGCCCCATGGGCAGTTACCGCCTGCAGTTTCAAGGCAGCACGGCCCAATCCCCCATGCACATTCAACTCGACACCCTGGATGGCCGTTTGCAACTCCAGGGTCAAGGCCAGTGGGCGGGCGAGCGCTGGCGCTTCCAAGGTGAAGCCAGCGCCGCCCCTGAACACGAAGCCGCCCTCTCCAACCTGCTCAATGTCCTGGGCCAACGCCGCGGCAACAAGGCACTGATGACAATGGGATAACCATGCGCCACCGTTTGACTCCTCTTTCTGTTCCCTACCCTGCACGGGTGCGTGCAGGCCTGCAGGCGCTTGGCCTGAGCACGGCGCTGGCCCTGGTGCCGGTCCCCCTCCTGGCGCAAAAGCCGGGTGAGCCCATCACCCTGAATTTCGTCAATGCGGACATTGAAGCCGTGGCTCGCACCCTGGCCGGCCTCACGGGTCGTCAACTGGTGGTGGACCCCCGCGTCAAGGGCACGCTCACGTTGAGCACTGACAAGCCCGTCCCCGCCGGAGTGGCCTGGAACCAGTTCTTGGCCGCTTTGCGGTTGCAAGCCTTCAGTGTGGTGGAGGCTAATGGGCTTTACAAAGTGGTTCCCGAGGCGGACGCCAAACTGCAGGCCGGGCCGGTCATCAGCACCCCGGTACCGTCCGCCGGTGGCCAGATCCAGACACAGATCTTTCGGCTCCAGCATGAAAACGCCAACAACCTGGTGGCCGTGCTGCGCCCGCTGATCAGTCCCAACAACACCATCAACATCACGCCCGGCACCAATGCCCTGGTGATCACGGATTACGCAGACAATTTGCAACGTCTGGGTCGCATCATTGCCACGCTGGACCTGCCTACCGCCACCGATGTGGAAGTGATTCCCCTCAAACATGCTGTGGCCATCGATCTGGCCCCGCTGGTCACCCGCTTGATCGAGTCGGGCAGCGCCACCACGACGGGTGCTGCTCCCGCGGGCGGCCCCACCGGACCGGACACACAGTACAAGACCACCCTGATCCCGGAAGCTCGCACCAATTCGCTCATCCTGCGGGCAGCCAACCCGGCTCGCCTGGCCCAGGTACGCACGCTGGTGGAAAAGCTGGATCAGCCGGGCGCAGCGTCGGCCAGTGGCAACCTGCATGTGGTGTACCTGAAGAACGCTGAAGCCACGCGTCTGGCTAACACGCTTCGGGCCGCCATGCAAAGCCAGGGCGCCATGGCCACCACCACGACGGGCACCAATTTGTCGGGGCTGTCGTCCTCGGCCACCAGTCCTGCCACGCCGGGTCTCACCAGCACGTCCACCACAGCTGGAGGCAGCGCGTCCGGCATGTCGCTGGGGCAGTCAGCCAACATGGCCACCACAGGCGGACAAATCCAGGCCGATCCAGCCACCAACTCGCTCATCATCACCGCGCCCGAGCCGGTGTATCGCCAATTGCGCACCATCATCGACCAGCTCGATGGTCGACGCGCCCAGGTGCTGGTGGAGAGCCTGATTGCCGAGGTGGATGCCAACAAGGCCGCGCAGTTTGGTATCCAGTGGCAAAACGTGCTGGGACAAAAAGGCGGCACCGTGGGCATCATGGGCACCAACTTTGGCAGCGACGGCAACAACCTGCTCAACCTGTCACTCAAGGGGGCCAGCGGCACCGTGGCGCCAGGCACAGGCTTGAACATCGCCACCGCCAGCCAAGTCAACGGCGTGTACGTGCTGAACTCCCTGGCCAATTTTCTGCAAAGCAACGCGGACAGCAACATTCTCTCCACGCCCACGCTGCTGACACTGGACAACGAGGAAGCCAAGATCGTGGTGGGCCAGAACGTGCCCTTCGTGACCGGCCAGTACACCAACAACAACACCGTCAACGGCGCCGTCAATCCCTTCCAGACCATCGAGCGTCGCGATGTGGGCCTGACGCTGCGGGTCAAGCCGCAAATCAGTGAAACGGGCAATGTCAAGCTCACCATCTACCAAGAGGTGTCGAGCGTGGTCAACAGCTCGATTGGCGCCACTTCTGGCCTGATCACCAATAAGCGCTCCATTGAGTCCAATGTGCTGGTACAGGACGGCTCCATCGTGGTGCTGGGCGGCCTGCTGGCCGATGAATACACGAACAACGGTGCCGGCGTGCCCTGGCTGAGCAACATCCCGGTGCTGGGCGCCTTGTTCCGCAATGAATCCCGTGAGCGCAAGAAAACCAACCTGATGGTGTTCCTGCGACCGGTGGTGCTGCGTGATGGTGATGCCACCGAGGCCTTGTCCTCCGCGCGCTATCAGCAAATGCTGGGCGCACAGCAAGGCAGCCATGTACCTGCCACCCCGGTGATGCCGGTGCCCAACAC
>VEQI01000173.1 GCA_018883305.1 Limnohabitans sp.
CAACACTGAGGCGCGTTTGTGCCCCTCTCCAGGCCATTTAATGCCCCACAGCCCGGGAAAAGCCGTCGGGCTCCAGGACAATCGGTTGGGTGACCACGATGGCTTTTTCTACGCCGTGCTGGAGAAATCCACCGGCTGACCAACCCAGTGGCCAGGCCGATGCGCGGTCCTGGTTGCGCCGGCTTGCGTGGTGGCTGGTGTGCTGCTGGTGGATGACACTCACCGTTGCCTGGGCACAGCCACCCCAAACCCCGCCCGTCCAATTGGAGGAGCTTCAAGTTCAGCGCCTGGATGACGGTTATTACGTCAATGCCGACATGCTGCTGGAGTGGCCCTCGGCGGTGGAAGAGGCGTTGATCAAGGGCGTGCCGCTGCACTTCGTGGCGCGGGTAGACATCCTGCGCGAGCGCTGGTACTGGTATGACCGAGAGGTGGCTCGCCAGGAGCGCCACATGCGGCTCAGCTACCAACCCCTGACACGGCGCTGGCGCCTGCTGGCGTCGTCCCAGCCCATTGGCAACACCGGTCTGGGGGTATTGTTGGGGCAAAGCTTTGACAGTGCCTCCGAGGCCTTGTCGGCCTTGGGTCGACTGCATCGCTGGAAGGTGGCCGACCTCACCCAGCTGGAGCCCGATGCCCGCCACCGGGTCGAGTTCAGTTTCAAGCTGGATCTGGCCCAGTTGCCCCGCCCGCTCCAGTTGGGCATCCTGGGGGACAGCGACTGGAACATCGGCATCAGCCGTGCCCTCAAGCTGAACCCGGACGCCAAATGACGTCTGACGCGGCCCTGGCTCGCACTCGTCGCCTGCGCTGGCTGCTGGGGGTGGGGTTGTTCACCATGATGGGGCTGGGCATGGTGCTGCTGTTCCTGCTGACCCAAGCCACCCAGAACTGGAACCTCTACGAGCGCTACTACACCGTGCTGTTCTCGCTCAACGCGGTGGTGGCGACGGTGCTGCTGGCCGTGATTGTGTGGATTGTGCTGCGACTGGCCGTGCGTTTGCGTGCGGGGCGTTTTGGCAGTCAGCTGCTGCTCAAACTGGCGTTCATTTTTGCGCTGGTCGGATTTCTGCCGGGCCTGCTGATTTATGGGGTGTCCTATCAGTTTGTGTCGCGCTCGATCGAGGCCTGGTTTGACACCAAGGTGGAAGGGGCGCTGGCAGCCGGCTTGAACCTGGGCCGAACTTCGCTGGAAACTTTGGCCAGTGACCTGGGCCAGAAAACCCGCCAGGCGGCCGTCCAGCTGGTGGATGCGCAGGGCGTGTCGTCGGGGTTGGCGCTGGAGCGCTTGCGCGAGCAATTGGGCGTGGACGATGTGGTGTTGTGGTCCAGTTCCGGGGCGCCGCTGGCCAGTGCCGGGAGCGCTTTGTTGCAGACCTTGCAGGAGCGCCCCAGCGGCCCGCAACTGCGACAGTTGCGAAACCAGACCGTGATGACCCAGATCGAGGGGCTGGAGGACGATTTTGGCGCGGGAACGGCCCGGCCGCGGGTCAAGGTATTGGTCTCCATTTCCGCCCCTGGCCTGGGCTTGCTGGCCGAACCACGCGTGCTGCAGGTGACGCAGACCCTGCCAGCAGCCCTGGTGGCTGATTCGCTAGCCTTGCAAGAGGCCAATTTGCAATACCAGGAGCGAGCGCTGGCGCGTGACGGTTTGCGCCGCATGTACATCGGCACCCTGACCCTGAGCCTGTTTTTGTCGGTGTTTGGGGCCGTGCTACTGGCGGTGCTGCTGGGCAATCAGCTGGCGCGACCGCTGCTTTTGCTGCTCAATGGTGTGCGGGAAGTGGCGGCCGGTGACCTGGGCCCCAAGCCGGTGCTGAGCGGCCGCAATGAATTGGACGGGCTGACGCGCGCCTTCGCGGCCATGACCCAGCAACTGGCCGATGCCCGCTCAACGGTGGAGCGCAGCATGGAGCAGGTCACGCTGGCGCGTACCAACCTGCAAACCATTCTGGACAACCTCACCACGGGCGTGGTGGTGCTGGACACCCAAGGGCATATCGTGTCCTCCAATCCGGGTGCCACCCGCATTCTGCGCGCACCCCTGGCCGCCTTTGAAGGACGTGCGCTGGCCGAGCTGGAGGGGTTGGCCGATTTTGCCCACCAGGTTCAAGCGCAATTCGATCTTCTGGCCGCGGAGCGTCAGCAACACGGACTGGATCACTGGCAGCACACATTTGAGCTGCAAAAGGCCTCCGGGGCGTACTACACCTCGTCGCTGGAGCGTGCATCCGATGGCACCATCCTGGTGGCCCGAGGTGCCGTGCTGCCTAACCAAGCCCGTCTGCTGGTGTTTGATGACATTTCCGAAATTGTGTCCGCGCAACGTGCGCAGGCCTGGGGTGAAGTGGCGCGCCGCCTGGCGCACGAGATCAAGAATCCGCTCACGCCCATCCAGCTCTCGGCCGAGCGGCTGGAGATGAAGCTCGACGGGAAATTGGCTGATCCGGAGCAAGCCATTCTCACCAAGTCGGTCAAAACCATCGTTGATCAGGTGGACGCCATGAAGCGTTTGGTCAACGAGTTTCGCGACTATGCCCGCCTGCCGCAGGCGCAGCTTGAGCCCATCGACCTCAATGCCCTCATGCAAGACCTGCTGCAGCTGTATTCCGCGGAAAACGCCACCGTGCCGGTGGTGGCGCAACTGGATCCGCAATGCCCGCCCATCCTGGGGGATGCGCAGCAACTGCGCCAGGTCGCACATAACCTGTTGCAAAACGCTCAGGACGCTTGCGAAGGTTTGCCTGTGCAGCGGGTCGAGGTGTCGACCACCTGGAATCCGCAAAGCCGGCGGGTGCGTCTGGTGGTGCGTGATTCCGGTACCGGATTTCCCGAGGCCATTCTCAAACGCGCCTTCGAGCCCTATGTCACCACCAAGTCCCGTGGCACGGGCCTGGGGCTGGCGGTGGTGAAAAAAATCGCTGACGACCATGGCGCGCGCATCGACCTGAAAAATATAGAGCGCGATGGTCAGGTCATGGGGGCCCAAGTGTCGTTATCATTTCAGACGGCAGACACATAAACCTCACGGGCCCTGGGCTTCACTATGGCAAATATTTTGGTGGTCGACGACGAGTTGGGTATCCGCGATCTCTTGTTCGAGATTCTCAACGACGAAGGCCATGCCGTTGAACTGGCGGAAAACGCGGCGCAAGCGCGCGCAGCGCGGGCGCAGTCACGGCCCGATCTGGTGCTGCTGGACATCTGGATGCCCGACACCGACGGCGTGAGCCTGCTCAAAGAGTGGTCTGCGGCCGGTCAGCTCAACATGCCGGTGATCATGATGAGTGGACACGCCACGATTGACACGGCCGTGGAGGCCACGCGGATTGGTGCGCAGGCATTTTTGGAAAAGCCCATCACGCTGCAAAAACTGTTGAAGGCGGTGGAGCAAGGGCTGGCGAAAAAGCCGGTCAGCGCCCCGGTCCCGCCGGTGGGCACTGCGCCTGCTTCACCTGCCATGTTCGGTGCGGACGCGCAAACCGTGGTCGCGCCTGGCTTGGCCGAGCCGGATGAGCCGGTGGCCGTGGTGCTGGCGCCCCATGAGCAGACGTTCGATCTCAGCCAGCCGCTGCGTGAGGCGCGAGATGCGTTTGAGAAAGCCTATTTCGAGTTTCACCTGGCCCAAGAGGGCGGGTCGATGACACGCGTGGCTGAGAAAACTGGGCTGGAGCGCACCCACCTCTATCGCAAGCTCAAACAACTGGGGGTTGAGCTGGGACGTGGCAAGCGCGGCATGGGCTGACAGCCCACGCCGTTGTCGCGTGCTTCACATGCTGCGACGGTATTGGCCCCCAACCTCAAACAGGGCCCGCGTCACCTGCCCCAGCGAGCAGTGACGCACAGCATCCATCAGCACCTCGAACACATTGGTGTTCTCCAGCACCGCTTGTTGCAGCCGCTGCAGTTGCTGCGCAGAGGTGTCCGCATGGCGCGCATGGAAGTCATGCAGACGTGTCAGCTGGCTGCGCTTCTCGTCTTCCGTGCTGCGAGCCAATTCCAGTGTCTCGGGGGTAGGGTCGCCTTTGGGGTTGCGGAAGGTGTTGACGCCAATGATGGGGTACTCGCCGGTGTGCTTGAGCATCTCGTAGTGCATGCTCTCGTCCTGGATGCGGCCGCGTTGATAGCCGGTTTCCATGGCGCCCAACACACCGCCACGCTCGGCAATGCGGTCAAACTCGGCCAGCACGGCTTCTTCGACCAGCTCGGTGAGTTCATCCAGAATGAAGGCCCCTTGATTGGGGTTCTCGTTCTTGGCCAGGCCCCACTCGCGGTTGATGATGAGCTGGATCGCCATGGCGCGGCGCACACTCTCTTCCGTGGGGGTCGTGATGGCTTCGTCGTAGGCGTTGGTGTGCAGGCTGTTGCAGTTGTCGTAGATGGCAATCAACGCTTGCAGCGTGGTGCGGATGTCGTTGAACTGGATTTCTTGCGCGTGCAGGCTGCGCCCACTGGTCTGGATGTGGTATTTCAGTTTTTGTGAGCGCTCGTTGGCGCCGTACTTTTCCTTCATGGCCACGGCCCAGATGCGGCGTGCCACGCGACCCAGCACGGTGTACTCGGGGTCCATGCCATTGCTGAAGAAGAAACTCAGGTTGGGCGCAAAATCATCGATGTGCATGCCGCGCGCCAGGTAAGACTCCACATAGGTGAAACCGTTGGAGAGCGTGAACGCCAGCTGACTGATGGGGTTGGCGCCGGCTTCGGCGATGTGATAGCCGCTGATGGACACCGAGTAGAAGTTGCGCACCTGGTGGTGCACGAAGTACTCGGCAATATCACCCATGACTTTCAGCGAAAACTCGGTGCTGAAGAGGCAGGTGTTCTGGCCCTGGTCCTCTTTCAAGATATCAGCTTGCACGGTGCCGCGCACGTTTTGCAGCACCCACTCGCGGATCTTGGCGGTTTCGGTCTCGGTGGGTTCGCGGCCGTTGTCGGCCTTGAACTTGTCGATGTTCTGGTCGATGGCGGTGTTCATGAACATCGCCAGGATGGCTGGCGCAGGGCCGTTGATGGTCATGGACACGCTGGTGCTGGGGTTGCACAGGTCAAAGCCGCTGTAGAGCACCTTCATGTCGTCCAGCGTGGCAATGCTCACGCCCGAGTTGCCCACCTTGCCGTAGATGTCGGGCCGCTCATCGGGTTCGTGGCCGTACAGGGTGACCGAGTCAAACGCGGTGGACAGACGCTTGGCAGGCATGCCTTCTGACAGCAGCTTGAAACGACGGTTGGTGCGGAAGGCGTCGCCTTCACCGGCGAACATGCGCGTGGGGTCTTCACCTTCGCGTTTGAAAGCAAAGGTGCCCGCGGTGTACGGAAAGCTGCCGGGCACGTTCTCCAGCATCAGCCACTGCAGGCGTTCGCCGTGGTCTTCATAGCGTGGCAAGGACACTTTGCGAATCTTGGTGCCACTCAGGGTGGTGGTGGTGATGGCGGTTCGAATCTCTTTGTCGCGGATCTTCACCACATACTCATCGCCGGCATAGGCGCGCTGCATGTCGTCCCATTGGGCCAGCAATTTGCGCTCGGCCACCCCCAGGTATTGCTCGCGTGAGGCCGCCAAGTCGTGGGCGGCTTCGGCCGCGCGAGCGCGATCGGGCTTGTCTTCCTTGAGCATGCGCGAGGCGGCCCGCAGTTGCTGGATTTCACGCGCGAGTTGGGCTTGCTGACGGGCGCGTTGCTTGTAGCCGCGCACGGTGTCGCTGATCTCGGCCAGGTACCGGGTGCGTGCCGCAGGCACGATGGGGTTCTGGTGCGTGCTGTGACGGGTGGTGGCTGGTTGCAGGCGGCCGGTGTCCAGCTGGAGACCGAGTTCGGCCAGACGCGGCTTGAGCGCCTGGTACAGGGCGGTGACACCATCGTCGTTGAAACGTGAAGCCATGGTGCCAAACACCGGCATCTGCTCGGCGGGCACCGTCCAGGCTTCGCGGTTACGTTGGACCTGCTTGGCCACGTCACGCAGGGCATCACTGGCACCCTTGCGGTCAAATTTGTTGATGGCGACAAACTGCGCAAAGTCCAGCATGTCGATTTTTTCCAGCTGGCTGGCAGCGCCAAACTCGGGGGTCATCACATACATCGGCACGTCCACATGCGGGACGATGGCGGCATCGCCTTGGCCAATGCCGGAGGTCTCCACGATCACCAGGTCAAAGCCGGCACAGCGCGCGGCGGCCACCACATCAGGCAGGGCGGCGCTGATCTCGCTGCCAAAGTCACGCGTGGCCAATGAGCGCATGAAGACGCGTGCTCCCTGACGCCAAGGACCGATGGCATTCATGCGGATGCGGTCGCCCAGCAGGGCGCCACCGCTCTTGCGGCGTGACGGATCAATGGACACGACGGCAATGCGCAGCGCGTCATCCTGGTCCAGGCGAAAGCGCCGCACGAGCTCATCGGTCAGCGAAGACTTGCCAGCGCCACCGGTCCCGGTGATGCCCAAGACGGGGACACGGGTATTGGCGGCTTGTTCATGCAACTGCTTCACCAGGGCCGGGTCGGCCTGGCCGTTTTCCAGCGCGGTGATGAGTTGCGACAGCGCACGCCAGGCAGCGTCCTCATGGCCCTGAATGGCGTTGAGCTGACGCGGTGCGTGTGCGCTCAAGTCTTGATCGCAACGCATGATCATTTCGCCAATCATGCCTTGCAGGCCCATGCGCTGACCGTCTTCCGGGCTGTAGATGCGGGTCACGCCATAGGCTTGCAGCTCGCGAATTTCCTCGGGCACGATCACACCGCCACCGCCGCCAAACACCTGGATGTGCTCGCCCCCGCGAGAGCGCAGCAAATCGACCATGTACTTGAAATACTCGACGTGTCCGCCCTGGTAGGAGCTGACGGCGATGCCTTGCACGTCTTCTTGCAAGGCTGCCGTGACCACATCATCCACCGAGCGGTTGTGGCCCAGGTGGATCACTTCGGCGCCCATGCTTTGCAGGATGCGGCGCATGATGTTGATAGCTGCGTCGTGGCCGTCAAACAAGCTGGCAGCGGTGACAAAACGCACCTTGTGCTTGGGGCGGTACTGGGCGAGGGCCTGGTATTCGGCGGACAAATCGGTCATCGAGGTCTCCTGCAAACAGCCTGGCCCCGGACCACGTCTGTGGTCCGTCCCTGGGATGGGCTGATTGACGTTTACGTAAACGTCAATGGCGAATCATACGACAGTCCGGCTG
>VEQI01000174.1 GCA_018883305.1 Limnohabitans sp.
AATCAAGGGATAGCGCTGGGCAATGTCCCCCTGCATCATCAAGGTCACCACCGGCACCACCAAGCCAACGCTGGCAGCTTCCAGCAAAGCGGAAAACACCATGGCAATCACCAACAGCAAGGCATGCCACCGCTGACGCGGCGTCAGCAGGCTGATGATGCGTTTCAGATAAGGCATGCGGATCAGATCGATTGCAACGCGACAATGGCCTCGCGGATGGGGTAGTGGTGATTGCCGATGAAAAGTCCCAGCTGGTCGATGTGGTCAGCGTTGCGCAATTCACCGTGCACTTCCGCGTCAAAGTGCTTCACCACTTCGTTCTTGGCAAAGTTGCCCGCCACAATGGGACGAGACTCAAAGCCCAACTCGTTCAAGCGGCTCAACAGTTGCCGACGAGTCATCTCCACACCCGGACGGATCACCAGGGAAAAACCAAACCAACTGCTCATGCCCGTTTCGCGCTGAATCATCAAGGCCGGGTGGTTGGACATCATCTCTTGCAGCAAAGCGCCGTTTTGACGACGATTGGCGATAAGCGATGGCAATTTTTTGACTTGCTCAATGCCCAATGCGCCCTCCATCTCCAGCGGACGCACGTTGTAGCCTGGCAGCACAAAGCGGAATGACTCTTCAAACGGATCATCACTCTTGGTGCCACACACCCGGTTGTGCTTGGGCAAGTTGCGGGTCCAGCCGTGGGCGCGCAAGCAAAGCAGGATGTGATGCAGCTCTTCGTCATCGGTGACGATGAGCCCGCCCTCCATGGTGGAGATGTGGTGAGAGAAAAAGGAGCTGAAGCTGCCCATCACCCCAAAGGTGCCGGCCTTGCGCCCTTCCAGCTCTGCGCCCATGGACTCACAGTTGTCCTCCATGAGCACGATATTGCGGCCCTGGGTCAATTCACGAATGGCGGCAAAGTCGTTCGGATTGCCCAGCAGGTTGACCGCAAAAATGGCGCGGGTTTTGTCCGTGATGGCCGCTTTCAGTTGCACCAGGTCAAAGTTGAGCGTCTCCAGGTCAATATCTACGAATTTGATCTTGAGTCCGTACTGTTGCAGCGGATAGTACGTGGTGCTCCAGGACACGGCAGGCACAATCACCTCGTCACCGCGCTGCAAACGAAGCGCCGGGTTCTGGGTATAAAAAAGCGCAGCCACCATGAGCAGGTTGGCCGATGAGCCCGAGTTCACCATCACGCAATGGCGACTGCCGATGTATTGGGCGAATTGGCGTTCAAACTCTGCCACGCGCGGCCCCATGGTGAACATGCCAGAGCGGATCACCGCTTGCATCGCTTCTTGTTCTGCCTCATCCCAGGTGGCAGTGGCCAAGGGGTATTTGTAGCTCATCGGGCCGCTTCTTTCAGGTAAAAGTCATACGTCTGGGCAATGCCTTCACGAAGGCTGGTGCGGGGCTTCCAGCCCAGCGTTGTCTGGCGGGACACGTCCACCAGTTTGCGTTTCATGCCTGCGGGCTTGGAGACATCGTGCACAAATTGACCTGACCAGCCGATAACGTCCGCCACCGTCGCGTAGTAGTCATCGATGCTGTGGTCGTGCCCCAAACCCACATTGCACAAGTCCGGCAATTGATCAAACACTTGCAGCGCGTGAAAAATGGCGTCGGCCAAATCGCCGGCATACATGAACTCTCGTCTGGCCGTGCCATCACCCCAAATGTCCACTTCGAGCAAGCCCTGGGTCTTGGCGCGATGGATCTTGGCAATCACGGCCGGCACCAGGTGTGAGCGCTGAGGATCGAATTTGTCGTGTCGACCATAGAGGTTGCAGGGTATCAGCGTCTTGTAGTGGTACTGGGGGTCTTCACGTGTGATGTACTGGCACAAGCGGGTGGTGAAGATTTTGGCGATGGCATAGCCTTCGTTGGTGGGCTCCAGCTCCCCTTTGAGAATCAAGTCTTCGGTCAGGGGGTTTTGTGCATCACGCGGATACATGCAAGAGCTGGAGAGGTTCAACAAGCGCTTCACGCCTGCCGCGCGAGCCGCCAGCACCACATTTCGCCCCATGTCCGTATTGCGCACCAGAAAGTCCACCGGGTGCGCCATGTTGGCCTGAATGCCGCCCACTTCTCCGGCGGCATGGACCACCACATCTGGGCGCCATTGGGCAATGTAAGCCGTCACAGCCTGCGCGTTAGTCAAATCCAGTTCGGCGCGGCCGGGAGCGGCAATGTCCCAGTCCTGGGCGCGCGCATGTTCCAGAATGTTCTGCCCCACCATGCCACGCCCGCCCGTCAAGAGCAGCTTGCGTTTGACTGTCATCTGTCCACCGCTCATTCGTGGTAGTTGTAGGGCACAAAGCCGTGCTGCTTGACCAGTTCATCCCGTTCGGCGGATTTCAGGTCTTCACGCACCATCTCGGTCACCAATTGTTCAAAACTGATCTTGGGCGACCAACCCAGTTTGTTGCGCGCCTTACTGGCGTCCCCCAACAAAGTTTCCACTTCGGTGGGACGGAAGTAGCGTGGGTCCACACGGACAATGGCTTGCTCACCCAGGTAGCCCACTTCATCCACGCCTTCGCCTTGCCAGCGGATGTGCATGCCCAGTTCATGGGCGGCCGCGTTGACAAAGTCACGCACGCTGTATTGCACACCAGTGGCAATGACAAAGTCTTCGGGCTGGTCTTGTTGCAGCATCAACCACTGCATTTCCACATAATCCTTGGCGTGACCCCAATCGCGCTTGGCGTTCAGGTTGCCCAGGTACAAGGCATTTTGCAAGCCCAGTTTGATGCGGGCCAGGGCACGGGTGATCTTGCGCGTCACGAAGGTTTCCCCACGGATGGGGCTTTCGTGGTTGAACAAAATGCCGTTGCAGGCATACATCCCGTAGGCTTCGCGGTAGTTCACCACAATCCAGTAGCCATACAGTTTGGCCACGGCGTAGGGGCTGCGCGGGTAAAAAGGCGTCGTCTCTTTTTGTGGCACTTCCTGCACCAAGCCGTAAAGCTCAGAGGTACTGGCCTGGTAAAAGCGTGTCTTTTTCTCCATACCCAGAATGCGAATAGCTTCCAGGATGCGCAGCACGCCCAAGGCATCCGAGTTGGCGGTGTACTCGGGTTCTTCAAAGCTGACGGCCACATGGCTTTGTGCGGCCAGGTTGTAGATTTCGTCGGGCTGAACCTGCTGAATGATGCGAATGAGGGACGACGAGTCCGTCATGTCACCGTGGTGCAGATAAAAGGGCTTGCCTTGCTCATGCGGGTCATGGAACAGGTGATCAATGCGGTCGGTGTTGAACAAGGAGGTGCGGCGCTTGATGCCATGCACCACATAGCCTTTGTCCAGCAACAGTTCGGCCAAATAAGCACCATCTTGTCCGGTCACGCCGGTGATCAACGCAATTTTTTTCATTCAGTCATGTCTTCCGTAATGATCTTCCAGTCGAACGATGTCATCCTCACCCAGGTAGCTGCCTGATTGCACCTCGATGATTTCAAGCGGCGCCGTTCCGGGGTTAGAGAGCCGGTGGACCTCGCCCAGCGGGATGTAGGTGCTCTGGTTTTCTGTGAGCAGCAGGGTTTTGTCACCGCACACCACTTCGGCCGTTCCCTTGACCACCACCCAGTGCTCTGCACGGTGGTGATGCTTTTGCAAACTCAGGCTGGCCTTGGGCTTGACTTGAATGCGCTTGACCTTGAAGCGGTCACCTTCGTCCACGCTGTCATACCAGCCCCAGGGCCGGTAGACCTTTCGGTGCGACACGTGCTCTTCCCGGCCGCTGGCACTCAGTTCTCCCACGATGGCCTTCACATCCTGGCTGCGTGAACGATCAGCCACCAGCACGGCATCAGCGGTTTCAATGACCACCACGTTTTCCACGCCCACCACACTCACCAGTCGGTGCGATGCGTGTACCAAGGTGTTGCGAGTGTCAGTGGTCAGCACATCGCCCACCTGGGCATTGCCGCTGGCGTCTTTGGGCAGAACGTCCCAGACTGCACTCCATGCACCCAGATCATTCCAGCCCGCTTGCAGTGGCACCATTTGGATCGGGAAAGCACTGCCAGGACAACGCTCAAGCACGGCGTAATCCACGGAGTCTGCAGGTGTGGCAGAAAATTCTGCTGTGTCCGGGCGAACAAAGTCGCCCATGCCCAATTGATCTACTCGGCGCTTGGTCCAGGCAGCGCTGACCGACTGGTGAATATCTGGCCGAAAGGTTTCAATGGCCGCTAACCAGACCGATGCCTTGAGCACAAACATCCCGGCGTTCCAGTAGTAAGTGCCTTCATCCACATAACGCTGGGCCGTGGCCGCGTCGGGCTTTTCCACAAAACGCTGCACCGCCATCACTGATGCATCCGCCTGCGGCTGCACCTGGATGTAGCCATAGCCCGTTTCTGCATGATCGGGCAACACGCCCAGGATCACGATTTGCCCGGTGGCTGCCTGACGGACCGCCGTTTGAACGGCTGCAGTGAAGGCACTTGGTTGGGTGATGGTTTGATCCGCGGGCGTCACCACCAGCACGGGATCCGTGCCCTTTTGCCTGGCCGCCAACGCTGCCAGGGTCAAGGCCGGAGCGGTGTTGCGACCCACGGGTTCGAGCAGTGCAGCGCCCAGAGGGATGCCTGTTTCTCGGAGTTGCTCCGTCGCCAGGAAGCGGTGATCTTCCCCTGTGACCACGGAGGGAGGCAGCACATGCAGGTCCGCACTGGTCAATCCGGCCAGACGTTTGACCGCCTGCTGAAACAGGCTGTCCTCACCCGTCAAACACAAAAATTGTTTGGGAAACCCGGTACGTGACAACGGCCACAGCCGCGTTCCTGATCCGCCACACAGGATGACCGGTTGAACCTCTATGAGTGGTGAAGTCGTCGTCATGGGGATTCCAATCGACCCAACGATTGCTGAAAATGCCACGTGCTGGTACACATGTCATCCAGGCTGAGTTGCGCCTGCCAGTTCAGCAATTCATGGGCTTTTTGCGGATTGGCATAACAAGCCGCCACGTCCCCAGGCCGACGAGGCGTCACACGATAAGGCACGGCCTGCCCAGAGGCACGCTCAAACGCACGCACCATCTCCAGCACGCTATAACCTTGGCCTGTGCCAAGGTTGATGGGGTGACAGCCTGGGTGTTGCTTCAAATAGTCGATGGCTGCGGCGTGCCCTTGTGCCAGGTCCATGACGTGGATGTAGTCACGCACCCCCGTGCCATCGGGTGTGGCGTAGTCGTTGCCAAACACTTGCAACTCGGTGCGTTGACCCCAGGCTACTTGCGCGATGAAGGGCATCAGGTTGTTGGGAATGCCGTTGGGGTTCTCACCGATGAGGCCACTGGCATGGGCTCCTACCGGGTTGAAATAGCGCAAACAGGCAATTTTCCATTTCGGGTCCGAGCGTGCCAGATCCGCCAAGATTTCTTCCACGTGAAGCTTGCTGCGACCATACGGATTGGTGGCGCCCGTGGGGTGGCTTTCCGTCAGTGGCAGAAATTGCGGCTCACCGTACACCGTGGCGCTGCTGCTGAACACCAGCGTGTTCACCCCGTGCGCCTGCATGGCTTGCAGCACGCTAAGGGTGCCTTGCACATTGTTGGAAAAATACTCGACGGGCTTTTGAACAGACTCGCCCACGGCCTTCAGACCTGCAAAGTGCACCACTGCTTGAATGTCAAATTTTTCAAGCGTGTGTTGCACCACGGGCGTGTCACGCACATCGCCGTGTACCAGGGGCATGTCCAAGCCGGTGATTCGCCGCAACTGGTCCACCACCTGCGCATTGCTGTTGGACAGGTTGTCCAGCAACACCACCCGGTGACCCAACTGAGACAGCACCACTGCTGTGTGGCTGCCAATGTAGCCGGTGCCGCCAGTTAACAGAATGTTCATAGAGTGATTGATGCGGGCAAGCTACCGCCAGCCCAGGCCAGTTTGCGCCGATGAATTGGCATGGCGAAAAGCGATAAGCCGCATTTCAGGTTCAGGCACGAATTTTGCCACAGCAGGAACCCTAAATACGCCCTGCTTCACTCTGAAAATGGGGGGATGCAACCCTTCAAACGCTGGGGCATGGCTCACGTGCTGTCATCCCCTTGAATCCCTCAAACGTTCCTCCATCTAAGGCCTGTCGCCCCTTGGAGCAATGTCTCATGTTGAAAAAAGCGTTTCAGATTTTTTTGCTGTGCCTCACCCTCAGCACCACCTGGGCCATGGCGCAAGCCGAACCCTCCATGAACGAGGTCTATGCCGCCGCTCAGGCCGGCCAGATGGACAAAGCCCAGGCCATGATCCAGCAAGTGCTGGTGTCACACCCCAACAGCGCCAAAGCACACTATGTGCGAGCGGAATTGTTTGCCCGTGAAGGCAAAGTCCGCCTGGCACAAGAGTCTTTGCAAGAGGCGGAGCGCTTATCACCCGGACTGCACTTTGCCAAACCCGAGTCTGTGAGTGCGCTCAAGGCCCAGCTGGGCGAGCTGGCTGCACGCAGCAACAACGCGCGACCGGCACCCGCTCCAGCGGCCGTGTCGCAACCAGCACAGAGCAACAACATGATGTGGCTGGTGTTGGCCGGTGGCGCAGTGCTGTTGGTGATCTGGGCGGTGCGCAGCCGCCAGCAAGCGGCTTCCGCGGCCACTTATCCCGCCCCTTACCCCGCAGCGGCGCCATCTGGCAACGTCTTGAATGGTCCGCAAACTTTTGGCCAAGCCGCAAGCGCGGGCTACCCCCACCCTTCCCCTGAACCCGGCATGGGCAGCCGCATCATGGGCGGCGTGGCCACCGGCCTGGCCGTGGGCGCCGGCGTCATGGCCGCCGAAGCCATCGGGCGCCGCTTGATGGACCATGACGATTCATCTGCGCATGGGCATGGCGCGTCTCCAAGCGTTGGATCCTCGGGCGGTGACTACATTCCAATGAACAACACCAACGCAGACATGGGCGGAAGCAATTTTGGCGTCACAGACGGTGGCGGGTGGGATGACGGCGGTGATGCAGGTGGAGGGTCGGATTGGGATAACTGAGTTGAAAAGCAAGATCGATCCGAACCTCCTTTGTGATTAACCTCGGCTCAACAGCCTCAGCAGTTTCGTCATTGCGAACGTAGTGAAACAATCCATCTTGCTTGAGCACGTATCGGAGCCTGGATTGCCGCGTCGCTTCTCCCCTCGCAATGACGAGGTTAGAGGCCTGGCCCACTTTCCCCC
>VEQI01000456.1 GCA_018883305.1 Limnohabitans sp.
GCCGTGCGGTTGGTGACCAGCACGTTGTCCTGTGCGGCTTGCAGACGCTCATGCTCGTAGCTGTCCAGCAACTGCTCGGGGGCGCGGCCGCGCAGCACGGCCGCGAGTTTCCAGGCCAGGTTGTCCGCGTCTGCAATACCGGTGTTGCCGCCGCGCGCACCAAAGGGGCTCACCACCTTGGCCGTGTCGCCCATGAAAAACACGCTGCCGATGCGCAAATGATGCAGGCACTGACTGCGGTACGCATAGGGGCCCACCCACACGATCTCGCAATCCACTTCGTTGCCGAACTGGCGCTGCAGGCGCTCTCTCACCTGGTCTTCACGGCTGACGAATTCGGGGTCGGCGTTGGGCGCCATCTGGTAATCGATGCGCCAGACCTCGTCGCCCATGAGGTGCTGCCACACCGCTCGGTTCTCGTTGAAGGGGGCCTCGATCCACGTGTGGCGCTCGGTAGGTGGGGTGTCGCGAAAACGCACGTCGGCGATGCACCAGCGGTCATCGCCGCGCTTGCTGTCCATGGTGGCGCCACACCAGGCATGGAAGGGGGTGTGGGAGCCAGTGGCATCGATCACGTACGTGGCGTCCAGCGTGTAATTTCCTTCCGGGGTGCTGACTTGTAACCGGGCGTGCCCTTCGCGTTGCTCAAAGCCGGTCACGCGGGACTGCCAGCGCATGTCCACGCTCGGGCGTTGTGCATTGAGCTCGGCAATGCGTTCGACCAGATAGCCTTCGATGTAGAACTGCTGGATGTTGATGAAGGCTGGCTGCTGGCTGAGGTTGAAGTTGCCCTGCGCCTTCAGATCGAAGGAGAACACTTCATCGTCGCCAGCGAAGGTGCGGCCCACGCTCCATTGAATGCCCTTGCCGGCAATGCGCTCATAAATGCCCAGGCGCTGGAAGATTTCAAGCGATTTTTGCGTGTAGCAGATGCCGCGCGAGGAGGCCCCTTTGACCCCCACGGTGTTGTCCTCGTCCAGCAGCACGGCGCGCACGCCCCGTGCCGCCAGCCCGCAGGCCAGCGTGAGACCGGTGATGCCCCCACCCACAATCACGATGTCGTGTCGCCCCACCGTGCCGCTGGCGAGTTCGGGCGGGGTGACAAACGGGTATTCGGGCAAGGCATAGCCCGATCCCTGGGTGAACTCGTAGCCATTGGTGTAGGCCACTTGGGCGAAGGCGGTGCTGGCGTTAGATGACATGGGCTCGTCCTGCCGCGAGGGCACAGTTCACGTGAGAGAAATTCTATGCCGGATGGTGGTGGTATCGCTGTTCAAACCAGCGTCCGGCGTCGATAATTCGGATTCGATGTGGTGGCTGTGGTTGCGACCTGATCACCCACCCTCAGGAGATTCGCATGGCCGTACTCAAAGGCTCCCAGACGGAAGAAAACCTCAAGACCGCTTTCGCCAGCGAGGCGCAAGCCAATCGGCGGTACCTGTATTTCGCCAACAAGGCGGATCTGGAAGGGCAGGCCGATGTGGCGGCCTTGTTCCGCTCCACGGCTCAGGGCGAGACAGGCCACGCCCACGGCCACCTGGAGTGGCTGGAGCAATGCGGCGACCCCACCACCGGCCTGCCGTTTGGCTCCACGAGGCAAAACCTCACGGCCGCCATGGCAGGCGAGAACCACGAATACACCGACATGTACCCCGGTATGGCCAAGAC
>VEQI01000175.1 GCA_018883305.1 Limnohabitans sp.
GTCCATGGTCGTGAGCGTGGCGATGTGCAACGCCTCATCGACGAGTTGACACAGACTTGCGGCCTCTCAGACATGCCGCGTCAGATTTTGTTCTCCCGTCGACGCTTCAAACAGATCGGTGCGCGCCGCTTCAGGCCCCTGACGACTGCGTTCCAAGCGCATGACGACGGAATCTCAGTCCAATGACCACGGAGTTTCAGCATGCTTGAACGCCACGAACTTCGACTGATAGACGCCTTGCATGGAGGTTTTCCTTTGCAAGACCGGCCATTTGCGCAAGTGGGCGCCACGCTGGGCCTGTCCGAAGACGAGGTGATCAGCATGCTGCAACGCCTGCTCCAGCAAGGTGTCCTCACCCGCTTTGGCCCCTTGTTCCAAATAGAACGGGCGGGTGGTCGCTTCGTCCTGGCCGCCATGGAAGTCCCCCAAGACCGCTTTGATGCCGTGGCCGCGCAGATCAACGCCCTGCCGGAAGTGGCCCACAACTACCGACGTGAACACCGCCTGAACATGTGGTTCGTGGTGGCCGCTGAATCGCACACCGAAGCCGACCACGCCCTGACCCACATCGAAGCCTTGACCGGAATCCCCGTGCTGGCCTTCCCCAAAGAACGCGAATACTTTGTCGAACTGCGCCTGCCCCTGCTGCCACCACACATCACCCCCCCCTCTGTCATTGCGAATGCAGTGAAGCAATCCACCCCCACTTTTACCCCTATCACCCCCCTCACTCCCTTCGAGCGCTGCCTCCTGCAAGCCACCCAAGCCGGCCTGCCCATCACGCCCGAACCTTATGCCACCTTGGCCCGCCAACTGGATGTCAGCACCTCCGAGATCCTCCATACGCTCTCAACATTGCTGGCCACCGGCGTGATCCGCCGCATCGGCGCGGTCCCTCATCACTACCGCTTGGGCTTCACGGCCAACGGCATGAGCGTGTGGGACGTGGACGACGCGCAAGTGGATGCACTGGGTGAGGCCGTGGGCCGCTTGCCGGGCGTCAGCCATTGCTACCGCCGCCCTCGCCACGCTGCGGTTTGGCCATACAACTTGTTTGCCATGCTGCACGGTCGCAGTCGTGAAGAAGTTCAAGTGCAGGCCACGCAATTGCGCGCCTTGCTGGGCACGGCATGTCGATCCCATGACATGCTGTTTTCCAGCGCCGTGTTGAAAAAAACAGGCTTGCGGTTGCGCGCCTCCGCCAGCCCCACCGGTGCGGCAGCCGTCTCTGCCGTGGAAGGATGAATCGCCATGTTTCGCGTCACTCAATACATGCGTGAATTGGCGTTGGCCCAATCACATGGACACTACCCTGCACCGCGCAGACACGTGCCTGCCGGTGCTGAGCGAGGCCCTGATTCCAGCAGCCCGGTGGGACGACAGGCAGCCATGGGCCAACGCTTGAGCGGCCCCGTGGTGATCTGGAATCTGATTCGCCGCTGCAACCTCACCTGCAAGCACTGCTATGCACAATCCGCAGATCATGACTACGCCGGGGAGTTGAGCACCCCCGAGGTGTTTGGCGTGATGGATGACCTGCGCGACTTTGGCGTGCCGGTGCTCATTCTTTCGGGCGGCGAACCCTTGCTGCGTCCCGACATCTTCGAGATTGCCCACCGCGCCAAAGCCATGGGCTTTTACACCAGCTTGTCCACCAATGGCACGATGATTGACACGACCCTGGCAGATCGCATTGCCGAGGTGGACTTTGATTACGTGGGCATCAGCCTGGATGGTTTGCGCGAGACACATGACAAATTCCGCCGCCTGCAGGGCGCTTTTGACCGCAGTTTGGCTGCCTTGCGGCTTTTGAACGCGCGGGGCATCAAGACGGGGTTGCGCTTCACCATGACCGCTCTGAACGCCCATGACTTTCCGGCCTTGCTGGACTTGATGCGAACCGAGCGTGTGCAGAAGTTTTATTTCTCCCACCTGAACTACGCCGGGCGTGGCAATACACATCGCGGCAAGGATGCGCAGCACCTGGCCACACGAGAAGCCATGGACCTGCTGTTTGATCGTGCATGGGCCGCCGCGTGTGACGGACTGGACGAAGAATTCGTCACTGGCAATAACGATGCCGATGGCCCTTACCTGCTGCAATGGTTGGCACGTCGTCACCCCGAACTGGCGCAGCGCTTTGGTGCCGATGTGCGCACACGTCTGGTGGCCTGGGGCGGGAATTCCAGTGGCGTGCAAGTGGCCAATATCGACAACCTGGGGCACGTGCACCCAGACACCATGTGGTGGCACCACGACTTGGGGTGCGTGCGTGATCGGCCCTTCTCCACCATTTGGCAAGACACCTCCGACCCACTCATGGCGGGCTTGAAAGCGCGTCCCAGAAACGTGGGTGGACGCTGTGCCACCTGCCAAGACTTTGACATCTGCGGTGGCAACACGCGGGTGCGCGCACAGCAACTTTACGGCGACCCCTGGGCCGAAGATCCCGGGTGCTATCTGGCGGATGAGGAGATCGGATGCGTGTCCACGCCAACCAGTCGTTCTGTCGCCATGAAGCGGCGCATCATCCCACTGGAGGTGCACGATGTTTAATCGTCTATGCCGCTGGCGCGGTGGCCGTGCATGGCTGGCTGGTTGGTTGGCCCTCATGTCTTGGATGAACGTGGTGTGGGCGCAGTCCAGACCGGCCCCTGAGCTGTATCAACAACATTGCGCCAGTTGTCATGGCGAGCAGCGCATTGGTTTGATGGGGCCGGCTCTGTTGCCTGAAAGCCTGGAGCGACTACGTCCTGCTGAGGCGCTCAAGGTCATCACCCAGGGGCGAACAGCCACGCAAATGCCTGCCTTCGAGGGGCTGCTCTCCCCTGAGGACATCCGCGCGCTGGGCACGTTCATCTACACGCCACTCACGACCGCACCGCAGTGGACAGACGCGGACATTCGTCAGTCACGTCTGCAGCCACCCACGCCGGCGAGTTTGTCGGATAAGCCTGTTTGGTCAGCCGACCCCATGAATCTCTTTGTGGTGGTGGAGGGCGGTGACCATCATGTGTCGTTGGTGGATGGGGACCGCTTTGAATCCATCCACCGATTCCCCACGCGATATGCCTTGCATGGCGGCCCCAAATTCACGCCCGATGGGCGCTACGTCTTCTTCGGTTCCCGCGACGGCTGGATCACCAAATACGATTTATGGAATTTGCGTGTGGTGGCGGAGGTGCGTGCTGGCCTCAATATGCGCAATGTGGCGGTCAGTGCCGATGGCCGTTGGGTGATGGCTGCCAATTACCTGCCCCATACCGTGGTGCTATTTGACGCTGATCTGATGTGGGTGAAGACCTTGCCAGCTGTCTCGCAAGACGGCAAGCAGAGCTCGCGCGTGTCTGCCGTGTATGACGCGGCGCCCCGCAAGAGCTTTGTGGTGGCCCTCTAGGACATGCCCGAGCTGTGGGAGATTTCCTACGACCCCCAGGCTGCGCCCCTCTTTGACGGCTTGGTGCACGACTACCGCATGGGGGAAGGCATTCCCAAACCGGGCTTTCATAATGTCCGCCGCACATTGCTGGAAGAACCACTGGATGATTTCTTTTTCGATCAGTCTTATCGCCATGCGCTGGGGGCTTCGCGGCCCAAGGCCGATGGTCAGGCCCGCGCCCAGGTGGTCAACCTGGATGTGCGACGCAAGATTGCCGATTTGCCGTTGGCGGGCATGCCCCACCTGGGCTCGGGCATCACCTGGTCCTGGGAGGGCACCACGGTGCTGGCCAGCCCCAACTTGAAGGGGCAGGGCATTGATGTGATTGACATGAAGGACTGGAAGCGCGTTCGCACCATTCCCGTGCCTGGCCCCGGTTTTTTCATGCGCAGTCACGAGAACAGCCGGTACGCCTGGACGGATTCCATGATGAGTCCGCAAGCCAAGGACACGCTCACCATCATTGATAAAACCACCCTGGAGCCCGTGGCCAGTGTCAAAGAGCCGGGCAAGACGCTGGCGCACATCGAATTCACCAAGGACGGCCGCTACGCCCTGGCCAGCGTGTGGGAGATGGATGGCGCGCTGGTGGTTTACGACGCGCAGACGCTGAGGGAAGTCAAGCGATTACCCATGCGCAAGCCCGTGGGCAAGTACAACCTGTGGAACAAAATCACGCGCTCTGAAGGCACATCGCACTGATCGGTGAAGGCGCTAAGCGACCTGAGCTTTGATCGTGACACCACATACATCTCTTGATTTATTTAAAAAGATTCAAACAAATTGAACCTATTGATGTGCATCAAACCTGACTGCGCATCGCATTGCTATCTTCCCTTCACACGCTTTAACCGAGGACTGACATGAAACAAGGCTTTACCAGTCAAACGGCGCGCAACATTTTTTACGGCGGCACGGTGTTCTTCGTGCTGCTGTTTGCGGCGCTGATCTTCCACACCGAGACCCGCATCCCCGCGCGCTCCAAATCCGCCGAACTCACGCCGGCGGTGGCACGTGGCAAGCATGTGTGGGAGACCCGCAATTGCATCGGTTGTCATACCTTGCTGGGGGAGGGCGCTTACTTTGCCCCGGAGTTGGGCAATGTGTACCAGCGTCGCGGACCCGAGTTCATCAAGGCCTGGATGCAGGCCCAGCCCACCGGCACGCCGGGTCGGCGTCAGATGCCGCAGTTCCACCTCAACGAGCAGCAGTTGCAAGACCTGGTCGAGTTCCTGAAGTGGACCAACGGTGTGGACACCGAAAAGTGGCCACCCAACATCGAGGGCTGAGCGTCTACGCCCGCCGCACCCATCATCCAACCAGAGGCTATTGACATGCAAACCGCATTGACCAAATACACCTCCCAGTCGGTGGCGAAGCTCTACTTCATTGCCGCCTTGGGGCTCTTCACTGGGCAGATCATCTTCGGCATCACGCTGGGTCTGCAATACCTGATCGGGGACTTGATGTTCCCGGCTATTCCGTTCAACGTGGCCCGCATGGTACACACCAATCTGCTGATTGTGTGGCTGTTGTTTGGCTTCATGGGGTCGGCTTATTACCTTATCCCCGAGGAAAGTGAGACAGAGCTCTACAGTCCCTTCCTGGCCAAACTGCTGTTCTGGATTTTCCTGGTAGCGGGCGCGGCCACCATCCTGGGCTATTTACTGGTGCCCTACGCCACGCTGGCCGAGATGACGGGCAACAACCTGTTAGCCACCATGGGACGGGAATTCCTGGAGCAACCCTTGCCAACCAAAGTGGGCATCGTGATTGTGGCGCTGGGGTTCTTGTTCAACATTTCCATGACGGTGTTGAAAGGTCGCAAGACCGCCATCTCCCTGGTGCTGCTGATGGGCCTGTGGGGGTTGGCGTTGATGTTCCTGTTCAGCTTCGTCAATCCCAGCAACCTGGTGCGTGACAAGATGTACTGGTGGTTTGTGGTGCACCTGTGGGTGGAGGGGACCTGGGAGTTGATCCTGGGCGCGATCCTGGCCTTCGTGCTGGTGAAAACCACGGGCGTGGACCGCGAGGTGATCGACAAGTGGCTGTACATGATCATCACCTTCGCGCTTGTCACCGGCATTTTGGGCACGGGTCATCACTTCTACTTCATCGGTTTGCCGGGTTACTGGCAGTGGGTGGGCAGTGTGTTCTCCGCGCTGGAACCGGTTCCCTTCTTCATGATGACGTTGTTTGCTTTCAACATGGTGCAACGCCGCCGTCGTGAACATCCCAACCAGGCGGCCGTGTTATGGGCAGTGGGCACTGCAGTGATGGGCTTCCTGGGCGCGGGCCTGTGGGGCTTCATTCATACCCTGAGCCCGGTGAACTACTACACGCATGGCAGCCAGATCACGGCCGCCCACGGTCACCTGGCGTTCTACGGGGCGTATGTGCTGGTGGTGATTGCCATGATCAGCTACGCCATGCCCATCTTGCGTGGGCGTGAGGCCAATTCGCAACGCGCTCAAAGCTATGAAATGTGGAGCTTCTGGATCATGACCATCAGCATGGGTGTGATGGTGCTGGCCCTCACGGGGGCGGGCATTCTGCAGGTGTGGCTGCAACGCATGCCCACCGAAGGCGCCATGCCCTTCATGGCCACGCAAGACCAGTTGCGGTTCTTCTACTGGCTGCGTCTCTACGGTGGCCTGGGCTTCCTGGTGGGCTTGATCACGTATCTCGCCAGCTTCTGGGTGGGGACCGGTGCCTCGCAACCCGGGCAGACCCGTGCCAACCTGCAACGGGCTTGATAGGTTCACCACAGGTCACGCATCATGGACGCACGTGTGATGGATCGTGGACGGTCGGTGACGAACAACGTTGCTGACATTCCCTACTACGTGGCTCAAGCCGGCGAATGCACGCTCTTTGAGCATTGCTTTCGCCAGCAACTGCCTTTGCTGATCAAGGGCCCCACGGGGTGTGGCAAGACACGCCTGGTGGAGCACATGGCCGCTCGCTTGGGACGACCGCTCATCACCGTGTCTTGTCACGATGACCTGAGCGCTGCCGATCTGGTAGGGCGTTACCTGATTGGTGGCGGCGACACCGTGTGGGTGGATGGCCCGCTCACCCGCGCTGTTCGCGAGGGCGCCATTTTGTATCTGGACGAAGTGGTGGAAGCGCGCAAGGACACCACCGTGGTGCTGCACCCATTGTCAGACGACAGACGTGTGCTGCCGCTGGAGCGCACCGGTGAATTGCTGAGCGCACCGCCCGAGTTCATGCTGGTGATGTCCTACAACCCGGGTTATCAAAACCTGCTCAAGGGCCTCAAGCCCAGCACCCGGCAACGCTTCGTTGCCTTGGCCATGGACTATCCGGTCCCGGAGGTGGAGCGGGACATCGTGGTGCATGAGGGCGGTGTGGAGGTGCGCGTGGCCACCCGTCTGGTGCAGTTGGCACAAGCCCTGCGCCGCCTCACCGATCACGATCTGGAGGAAACGGTGAGCACCCGCTTGTTGGTCATGGCCGCACGGCTGGTGCGCTCGGGCATGGGTTTGACCGCGGCGTGTCGCGCAGCGGTGGTGCAGGCCCTCACGGATGACGAGGACACAGCCGCGGCGTTGAACGAAGTGGTGATGGCGGTGGTGGGGGATGAAGACTGACGTTCGCCACTTGCAGCCCTGGCGCCGCACGACACAGTTCGCATTCTTCGTTCTGTTTCTGATCGCGCCTGCAC
>VEQI01000176.1 GCA_018883305.1 Limnohabitans sp.
CTCGTACATCACCTGACGCGCTTCCCAGGGTTGTGCCCGTAGCGCGTTTTCGTCCATCAGTCGCGCCAGCAGTTCCTGGTCCAGACTGCCCCAGTTCACGCCGATGCGCACCGGTTTGTCCCAACGCATGGCCGCTTCGATCATCTGTCCGAACTGGCGATCATGCTTGTCACCCTTGCCCACGTTGCCCGGATTGATGCGGTACTTGGACAGGGCTTGCGCACAAGCTGGTTCATCGGTGAGCAGGCGATGGCCGTTGTAGTGGAAGTCGCCAATCAGCGGCACGTCAATGCCCATGCGATCCAGCTGGTCACGGATATGCGGCACGGCCTGCGCCGCAGCTGGTGTGTTGACCGTGATGCGCACCAGCTCGGAGCCCGCCACCGCCAGTTCCTTCACCTGAATGGCCGTGGCAATCACGTCCTCGGTGTCGGTGTTGGTCATGGACTGCACTCGCACCGGGGCGTCACCGCCCACGGTGACCACACGCTCGCCCCAACGCACCACGGATTGCCAGGTGGTGTGTCGACCCGGTTGGGACAGAGGAATGGGAAGCTTGCTGTGACTCATGGCGTGTAACAGTGGCAACGAAGAAACATGGAGGCAGACCGCCGACTCAGCGACGGGACGGCGTGACAGGCTCAATCCGCAGCGCGGGGGTGGTCGGCGCGGGTGTGGACAAAGGGTTACCCGGTGGCGACTCCAACGCGCCCGTCGCGGGCATCGGTGCACTTGGCGTGACCACCGGGGCAATGCCCGTGATACTGGCGCCAGCAGGCCCAGCTGGCGCGGCCGTGGCACCAGACACCTCTTGCGCAGAGACCACCGGCTCTGCCCCAGGCACACCTTGTGGCGGAATGTCCAGGGCCGATGCAGGCGCTTTCACCACCACGCGCTGGGGCGAAGCGGCAAACCAACCGCCCACCACAATCACCGCAATGACAAAGACCCAGATCATCCAGGGTGGCACCGTGGGGCTGGCGAAGGGTCCCCGAGACAAGTTGAAACGCGGACGAGACAAGGGGCGCGACATGGGCTCACCCTGCATCGTCACATGTTGGCGCAGACCCGGCGTCGGCTGGGCTGCATGGCTAGGCATCAGAGCCAGCACGGGCTCCGAATCCTTGCCAAGATAGCGGCAGCAGCTCATGGCCAGGGCGCGCGCGAAGGCCACGTCGGGTAGCTCCTCGTAACGCTCCGCTTCCAAACATTCAATCTTGGCACGCGTGACCTTGAGCGCGGCGGCCATGGCCACCACATGCAGGCCGGCGGCCTCCCGGTATTGACGCAACAACTGGCCCGCCCCGGTGGGAGGTGACGAAACAGTTCCCGAAGGGGTGGAGGGAGAAGTCAAAGTGGAGTCTGTCATAGGGAGTCTCAGGCCTGCGCCCGGATGATCTCGATGGTCCGCTGGCGAGCCACGCGACGCTGCACATCCGTGCGGTCAAGCACATCACCGGCCAGTTGACCACACGCCGCGTCGATGTCATCGCCACGGGTCTTGCGCACGGTGGTCACGATGCCGGCTTTCATCAAAAGCCGCGCGAAGGTCTGCACCGCCTCGGTCGGGGAACGCTTCAGCCCGGAAGCGGGAAACGGGTTGAAAGGAATGAGATTCAGCTTGCACGGCACCCCAGCGCTACCTCGCAGCTGCAGCAGGTTAATCAGTGCTTGCGCGTGTTCGGGTTGGTCGTTGACGCCATCCAGCATGCAGTATTCGAACGTGATGAAGTCGCGCGGCGCTGCGGGCAGATAACGGCGACACGCATCGAGCAACTCGGCGATGGGGTATTTGCGGTTGATCGGCACCAGGGCATCACGCAAATCGTCCAGGGGCGCATGCAGCGACACCGCCAGCGCCACTGGGCAATCCTGGGCCAGGCGATCCATCATGGGCACCACCCCGGAGGTGGAGACGGTGACACGTCGACGCGAGAGTCCGTAGGCATGGTCATCGAGCATGGTCCGCAACGCCGGCACCAGCGCGGCATAGTTTTGCAGTGGCTCACCCATACCCATCATCACCACATTGGAGATGATGCGCTGCTGCAGGCCAAACTCGCGCCGCAGCGTGTGTTCCACAAACCACAGCTGCGCCAGTATTTCGGCGGTGGTGAGATTGCGGCTGAACCCTTGATGGCCAGTGGAGCAAAAACGGCACCCCACCGCACAACCCGCCTGCGAGGAAACGCACAAGGTGGCGCGGTCGTCTTCAGGAATGAACACGGACTCGATGGCGTTGCCATCACCCACGTCGAACAGCCACTTGATGGTGCCATCCGAAGAATCTTGACGCTGCAGCACGGGCAGCTCGCGGATCTCGGCCAGTTGATGGAGCTTGGCGCGGAAATCGCGGGCCAGATCGGTCATCTGGTCGAAGTCGCGCACACCCCGTTGATGAACCCAGCGAAACAGCTGGGTGGCCCGGAATTTTTTTTCACCCAGCCCCTCGCACCAGCCAATCAACCCAGGCAGATCAAAATCGAGCAGGTTGACCATCATGGGGCTGGCGTCAAGGGGCGACCGGTACAGGACCGGCTCAGCGGCTGTAGACGTTCATCCCGGCGAAGAAGAACGACACTTCCTGACGAGCGGTGTCGGGACCATCGGAGCCGTGCACGGCGTTGGCATCGATGCTGTCGGCGAAGTCGGCGCGAATGGTGCCGGGGGCGGCTTTCTTGGGATCGGTGGCGCCCATGAGGTCGCGGTTTTTCTGGATGGCGTTGTCACCCTCCAGCACCTGGATCATCACCGGGCCGGAGACCATGAAGTCCACCAGGTCCTTGAAGAAGGGACGCTCTTTGTGCACAGCGTAGAAAGCCTCGGCTTCGCCACGGGACAGGTGGGCCATGCGAGAAGCCACCACCTTCAGACCCGCACCTTCGAAACGGGCGTAGATCTGGCCGATCACGTTCTTGGCGACGGCATCAGGTTTGATGATGGAGAGGGTGCGTTCGATAGCCATGACAATTGCTTTCTGTTGAAAAAATAAACACTTTTTGCTGCTTGCGCAAAGTCCGTCATTTTAACCTGGCTTGGGCCAGGCGCTGAAGCGCTGCCGGCTGTGATCAGCCGCGCTTGCCGCCTCGGCGCGGTCCCGCACCGCCACCGGCACCGCCGGATCCGAAGCCGCGACGCCCCGCACCGCCGCCACCCTGGCCACGACCCGTGGCCGTGCCACGTCGGAAACCGTCGGCACCGATATACCCCAGGCTGGTTTTCATGGGGTCGGGCTGCTGGGCACGTGCGCCCTGTCGCTTGTCCTTGGGGGTGCCGTCAAAAGCCGCACGCGGCCCCTGGCCGGAACGGTCGGATCGACGGGGGCGCACCCCGGCCGGCTTGCCTGCGCCGCGCGCACCAGGCGCACCCGTGACGGGCCGTGCGGACATGCCGGCGGCTTGCAGGAGCTGCGCGATGTCCCGCTCACCCAGCTCCATGAAATGCCCGCGCTTGAGACCGCGAGGGAGCACCACGGCACCGTAACGGATACGGATCAGCCGGCTCACCGCGTGACCCACGGCCTCAAAAAGACGCCGCACCTCACGGTTACGCCCTTCATGAATGGTCACCCGGTACCAGCAGTTGGAGCCTTCGCCACCACCATCTTCCAGCGTGGTGAACTGAGCCGGACCATCGTCCAGGTTGACGCCATCTCGCAGGCGCTGTTTTTCCTCGTTGGAGAGGGCCCCCAGCACGCGCACGGCGTACTCTCTCTCCAGACCAAACCGAGGATGCATCAGCTGGTTGGCCAACTCACCGGAGCTGGTGAACAACAGCAACCCCTCCGTGTTGAGGTCCAGCCGGCCGACCGATTGCCACTTGCCCTGGTACAGACGCGGCAGCTTGCGAAACACCGTCGGGCGGTTTTGCGGGTCATCGTGGGTCACCACTTCACCCACCGGCTTGTGATAGGCAATCACACGGGCGGGCGGAGGTTCGATGCGGACGCGAATGGGTTTTCCGTTGACCTTGATCTGGTCACCGTACTGAATGCGCTGCCCCACGTGGGCGGGTTCGTTGTTGACCGAGATGCGCCCTTCCAGGATGAGCTGCTCCATCTCCAGGCGTGAACCCAGGCCGGCCTGGGCCAGCACCTTGTGCAGCTTGGGGGCGTCGGGCTGGGGGGCCAGCACGCGCTTGAGCTGAGGGGCATCGGACTCGTCGGGGGCTTCGTCGTCGAACTGGCCGGAAACCACGTCACTGAAACGGATGGACTCCAGGTCTTCATCGAGTTCAGTGGGCCTGGCCACCAGGTCGGATGCGGACTCGGGCAAGTGATCTGGCCCATCGGCCAACTCACCAGTGTCAGGCACAGCAGAGGGGGTCAGCGGACGCTTGCGACTGCGTGAGCGTGGTGTGTTCATCACGCGTCCTCGGGGTGATCATCCGCCACCGGCATCATGGGGTCCTCGGGACCCACCGCCTGCATGTCCTGGATGTCGGGCGCAGAACGCGCCTCTTGCGTCAGGGGGTCTGGCGACACCTCGGGTTGAGCGTCTATTTGAGTCTCGTCTTGCGTATCCACCTGATCTTGGGCATAGACGTTCGCTTCGGGCGTAGGCACCGTCGGATCAGGCGCCACCTCATCAGATGCAGCCCCCATCGGGAGGGACTCCTGCGGCATGCCCGCGGCGGCATCACCCAGGGCCAACTGGGGATCGGCCATCACGCCTTCCAGTGCAGCCAGGTTTTCCAGGGCCGCGCCCGGGTTTTCCAGGGTGGGCAATTGGTCCAGCGAGGCCAGCCCCAGGTCATCCAGAAACTGTCGGGTGGTGGCATACAAGGCCGGACGACCCACGGTTTCACGGTGTCCGATCACCTCCACCCAGCCACGGTCTTCCAGTTGCTTGATGACCAGGGAGTTGATGGTCACGCCCCGGATGTCTTCCATGTCGCCACGGGTGACCGGTTGACGGTAGGCAATGATGGCCAGGGTTTCCATGGCCGCGCGGGAGTATTTGGGGGGCTTTTCCGGATGCAGACGATCCAGGTATTCGCGCAACTCGGGGCGGCTTTGGAAACGCCAGCCACTGGCCACCTGGACCAGCTCCACACCGCGCTGCGTCCAGTCCAGCTGCAAGGATTCCAGCAGGCTGCGCAGGGTGTCGCTGCCCAGTTGATCGGCAAACAGGGTACGCATGTCGGCCATCGACATGGGCTGGGTGGCACAAATCAGGGCCGTCTCAAGGATACGCTTGGCATCCGCCGTATTCATGGTGTCATTCCGCTGTGAGGACGGGCAAGGGGATGGGGGTTGACAGGCAGCCACCTGCGGTCAGGCCGCGCCGGGCTGCAACCCCCGAGAGACGCCTCAGGCAAGGGCCGGAAGCTGTTCTTCATTGTATCGCAGGCCCACGGCCTGCAAGGCTGCATCCAGGTCGGCGGGCCAGTCGGCACGGCAACTCAGCCACTCGCCGGTGATGGGGTGATGCAGACTCAGCCGAAAGGCATGCAGGGCCTGGCGTTGCAGGCCTTCCAGCGCCGGTCCGCCGTACTGGCTGTCGCCAAACAGGCGATGCCCCAAATGTGAGAGGTGCACCCGGATTTGGTGGGTGCGCCCCGTGTGTAATCGGCAGTGCACCCAGCACCCCTGTTCACTGGTGGCCAGGCAGCGCACAGTGGTGCGGGCGGCCTTGCCAGCTTGGCGTGACAGGTCCACCACCGCCATGCGCAGGCGATGCTGCGGATCTCGGCCTATGGCGGCATCCACCTCCACCTCCTGCGGACCACGCCAGGCGCCCTGCGCAATGGCCAGATATTCACGCTTGACCTCGCGCGCGGCAATCATGGCCATCAATCGGTCCTGACACACGCGGGTGCGTGCCACCAGCATCAGCCCACTGGTGTCTTTGTCCAGCCGATGCACGATGCCGGCACGCGGCAAGGTGGCCGCCTGTGCCTCCAGGGCCAGCAAGCCGTTGAGCAAGGTGCCACTCCAGTTGCCCGGCGCGGGATGCACCACCAGGCCGGGTGGCTTATCAATGATGCGCAGGTGCTCGTCCTCATAGACGATGCGTAAATCCATGGTCTGGGGCACAAAGGCCTGGCTTTGCGGCGTGGGCTTGAGCGACGCCCGATACACCTGGCCAACGCGGACACGCGTGGCCGGCTTGAGCACCACCCGCGTGGCACCCGAGGACTCGCAGACCTCAATGGCTCCCTCGGCCATGAGCTGTTGCACGTGACTGCGGGAAAACTCGCGCAGGTGTTGCGCCAGCACCCGGTCCAGGCGTTCCCCGTGCTGGGCCGTGGGTATGGTGATCTCGCGCACCTCCAGCCGCGGTTCCAGTTCGTCCAACAGTTCGGTGCCCACCTCCGCTTCCAGGGCACAAGCCGAGGCTTCTTGAGCGGCAGGCTTTGTGGGTGCCTGCGGCACGCTGGGGTGAGGCGCGAGCGCGTCCTGGGGTGCAATGGCAGATAATGGTGGACTGACGTGCTTCAAAAAGGTGACCTGTGCTGCGATGTCTTCGATTATCCGTGCTTCTGTGCCTGGCCTGGCTGGCAGGATGCGCCACCACCGAGGCTGACTGGACCGCAAGCTGGACACCCGAGCGGCTCTACGCCGAAGCCCGTGACGAGATGGACAACAAGGCCTACGAGAAGGCCGTCAAACTGTACGAAAAATTGGAAGGCCGCGCCGCTGGCACCCAGCTGGGCCAGCAGGCCCAACTGGAAAAGGCCTATGCCTACTTCAAGAACAACGAGCCCATCCTGGCCGTCTCCACGCTGGACCGTTTTATGAAGGTCAACCCAGCGAGCCCGGCCATGGACTACGCCCTCTATCTCAAGGGCATTGTCAACTTCAATGACGACCTGGGCCTGTTGTCACTGATTGCCAAGCAAGACCTGGCCGAGCGCGACCAGAAAGCCGCCAAGGAATCCTACGAGGCGTTCCGTGAGCTGGTGACCCGCTTCCCCGAATCCCGCTACAGCGAGGATGCGCGTGCGCGCATGCGTTTCACCGTCAACACCTTGGCCCAGTCCGAAGTGAATGTGGCCCGTTACTACCTCAAGCGCGGCGCGCATGTGGCCGCCATCAATCGGGCGCAAACCGTGCTGCAGGACTACCAGGA
>VEQI01000177.1 GCA_018883305.1 Limnohabitans sp.
CGCCGGTGTCGTCGGCCTATTCGCTGGTGTCGCAGGACTTCGGCAAGCTGCGCCACATCCTGGGCCTGGTGACCCCGGGCCTGGTGTTCGCCTCCGACGCGCGCTATGCCAAGGCCATTGCCGCGGTGCTGCCGGCCGAGGTGCCGGTGGTGCTGACCGAGAACGCCGCCGGCGCGGCGGTGGACGGCCCGCTGGCCGGGCGCCGCGTGCTGGCCTTCGACGCGCTGCTGGACGCCGTGCCCGGCCCCGCGCTGCAGCAGGCGCATGCCGCGGTGGGCCCCGACAGCATCGTCAAACTAGACAGCGTCACACTGGTCCAGGCACTGACTCTGCAAAACTTGGAAATTGCCTACGCCAATGAATCGACCGCAGTGGCGGCTTCGTTGGCCCAAGCCGAAGCTGCCCTGTACGAACCTGTGTTGTTTGGCTCCAACAAGCGCTACATCACCAACCGTCAGCGCACCGCTGAAGAAAAAATGATGAACCTTGCTGCTGCTTCCGACGGCGTGATATTCGAAGGGGGCATCAGTGCAGAAGTGGGCGTCCGCCAGAAAGTGCCCATCGGTGGTGATCTCAGCTTGTCAGTGCGCAATGCGCGCCGTGACAGCAATATCTTGATGAAATCTGGCGTCACGGAGGAAATGAACTCCGTGTTGGCTTTCTCGTACAAGCAGCCACTGCTCAAGGGCTATGGCACGGTGATCACCGAGGCAGACAAACTGGTGGCGCAGCGCGAATCCGACGTGGCGCAATGGCAATTCCGTCAGCAGTTATTGAAGGTGGTGGCTGAGAACCTGTCAACGTACTGGCAAGCCTCAGCAGCCAATGAGATTGTGGCGCTGCGTCAGGAATTGATTCAGCGCATTGACGCCTTGCATGAGAACATTGCGCAACGGGTGCAGGCAGGCAAGCTGCCGCCACGGGCCATCAGTGAAGTCATGCGCATGCGCTCGGCGCGCGAGGCTGAACATCTTAAAGCCCAGCAAATGCGGGACGACCTGGTCATCAAGTTGCTGAGCAGCCTGAATCTGCCGGAAGACATGCTCACGCGCGTGCGCTTGCCCTTCACATCGATGGACAAACTGCTGTCAGAGGACACCCAGTTCAATACCGAGGACGCGCTCAACCAGTGGTCGCCTTATCAAATTGCCCGTTTGCGCAAGGAACAAGGCCAACTGCGCCTGAACTATGCGTTGAACCAAAGTAAACCGGGTGTTGACTTTGTGATGTCTTATTCACCCACAGGCCTGGGAGATCGCTACGGCTCATTTGACATGATGCGTTCGGGCAAGTACCAGGAGTGGACGGTGGGCTTCAACATCGAGCTGGGTGCCTTTGGCGCGCAAAAGGCATCGCGCCAGGCCGAAGCCCAGGCCCGACGACTGAACCAATCAGACCTGGAAATGGATGCCATCCGCACCGCCTTCTTGAACGACCTGAGCGCCAAACGTCTGGCCGCCCTCAGCGTGGAGCGGGAGTTGGCGGCCATGGCACGTGATGTTCGGCTGCGTGACGAATATCGACGGGAAGAACGTGAGCGGTTCGACATTGGCGTGGGCCTGCTGGGTCAGTGGATTCAAGCTGAAGTGGATTTTGCGGAAGCGCGCATCCGACAGCTGGAAGCCATGAGCCGCTTGCAGATTTCCCGCGTTTCCCTGCAGTTGGCCGAGGGCAAGTTGCTCCAGGCCCATGGTGTTGAATCCCCCTTGCCCACGGTTGCCCAATGATTCGTTTTCCATCCCTGCGCTTTGACTGGCGCGCCGCCTCCCTGCTGCTGGCGGGGCTATGCCTGATGCCATTGACCACCCGATCCGCTGAGGTGTCGGGGCTGGTTTACCCGATGCTGGACATTCAGCTCAGCGTTCAAGTGGGCGGGCTGGTTCAGAAGCTTCACACCAAGCTGGGGCAAGCCGTCAAAGAGGGCCAAACCCTGGTGGAGTTTGACGCCAGTGTTCAACAACTGGAACTCAAGCGAAAGACGGTGATTGCTCAAGACACCAGTGAACTGGAGTCCACCCGCACACGTGCACAGGTCTACGATGAGCTCTACAAGCTGAGCGAGACGGCCACCCGCAACACGCGCTCCGTGTCCGTGGAGGAGCTGCTGAAACTGAAATTGGACAAAGTCAGCGCTGAAGGCCGCATGCAGCAACTGGAAGCGCAAAAGCAACGAGAGCTGATTGAACGCGATCAGGCCCAACTGGAGCTGCAACAAAAGTCCGTGCGTGCCCCCATCAACGGCGTGATTGCCGACATTCTGGTGGATCCCGGTGAGTGGGCCAAACCCGGGGATATTGTCATGCGGCTGGTTGACACCTCCTCCGTGGACTTGCGCATGCACTTGCCACCTGTGGTGGCAGCTTCATTTAAAACCGGGGCGCGTGTCAATGCAACATTTGAAGCCACGCGCGGCAACTCGGTGTCGGCCGAAGGTCACGTGCTGTTTGTTTCGCCCGTGGCCGATGGCGCCAGCGGACTGGTGGACGTGCGAGTCCGATTTCTCAACAGCCGGGGCCTGATTCGCGCAGGTTCCAAGGGGCATATCGCCGATGCCGAGCTGGCCCGCATGCGATGATCACCTGATTCATGTCCTCCACTGACTCCTCCAGCGACCAGATGCGGCCTGCCCAGCGAATTGAAGCCTTGCTGGACCTATTGTCGCGACCGCATGCTGACGATTTTTTCAACACCTACGCAACACATGTTCATCAGCTCTGCCAAGCCGAAGCGGCCCTGGTGATTCGCCGCGACGAGGTCCAACAAGCCTACGCGGTGGGCATGGCCGGTGACCCCGCTTTGTGCGGCTTGTTTCTGCAAGAAGCCACCGCGTCGATCTGGGATATCTCGACTGAACAGGGATACCGGCATGACAACTTGCAATTGAACGATGGCAGCGGCGTGATCCGTCTGGTGATTCAACTGATCAGCGACACCCCCACCCTGCTGCTGCTGGCATTTGCAGAACGACACAAATCTCACCTCAAGGAAGCCCTGGTCAGAGCGCTGCTGGTCAAGGACATTCGTCCGCCCGCCCCTGCCAGTGCTGTTGCAGCCGTTGGCTCGGTCGGCGATACCTCATTGCAGCTCACAACGCCTGCGCAACCCGGCGCCAGCGTTTCCGCCGATCTACTGAGCTTGCTGGGTCTGGCGTCCGAGGTCATGCAGGCACCTCGCTTTGGCGTGGCCGCACTGTCTTTGGTCAATGGCCTGGTACGCCGGCTTGGCCTGCAGCAAGCGGTGTTGTGCTGGCGACAAGGCCGACACGCCGAACTGGTGGCCGTCAGCCACATTGAGCGCTTTGAGTCCACTTCACCACTGGTCCATGCCTTTCAAGCGGCCGCAGAGGAAGTCCTCTCGATTGATCAAGTGGTTCAGATTCATCCCGAGACTGAGACCGATGCTCACCCGCCTGCGCATGCCGCATTGCAAGAGAGCCTGCAAACGGATGCCGGCCTGATCAGCCTGCCGATTCGTGACCGTGATGGACAAACGCAGGCGGTGGTGATCTGCCTGCTGAATGCGCAATCTTTGTCGCCCGAACAAATCAATCAATTGCTGTTGATGCTGGAGCTGGTTCTGCCCAAGCTGCAAGAAGGACGCCGACAGGAAGCCAACTGGTTCAAGCGAACACGTATCGGGATGCTGCCGCATCTGGAGGCTCTGGTGGGTCCGGGCCGTCCCTGGGTCAAGTTCTGGAGCCTGCTGGCCACCCTGGTCATGCTCATTCTGGTGTTTGGTCGCTACCCCTACAGTGTGGAGGCGCCTGCACAACTCACCACCGACAGCACCCGGTTATTGACCTCGCAAATCGACGGCCGATTGCTGGACGTGCAGGTTGACATGGGCGACATGGTCCAGGAAAACCAGGTTCTCACACGGTTGGACACCGTGGAGCTGCGCCAACAGGAACTGGAGACCCGCTCCGAGATTCAGCGCTATCAGGCGGAAGAAGACAAGGCGCGTGCCGCTGGCCAGCTGGGTGACTTGCAAGTGGCTTTCTTCCGACGTGAACAGGCACATGCGCGTCTCAAGCGAGTGCACTACCTGTTGGAGCAGGCAGAAGTGAAGTCGCCCTTTGACGGCGTGATCGTCGAGGGCGAACGACGCAATTTGCTGGGTTCCTCGGTCCGTCGCGGGGACAAGTTGTTCCGAGTGGCCAAGGTCGAAAACCTGTATGTGATCCTGCAAATCCCGGAACGCGACATTCGTGACGTTTACGACAAGTCGTCTGGACGGCTGGTGCTGCTGAGCCAACCCGGCAAGCAGATTCACTTCCGGATTTCCAACTTCGTGCCCATGGCCCAAGTCAAGGGGGAAGAAGGCAATCACTTCCTGGTCAAGGGCATCATCGAAGATCCGGAGCAAGATTGGTGGCGACCAGGCATGACTGGGCTGGCCAAGGTGGATGTAGGTCCGCGCAACATTGCCTGGATTCTGCTGCACCGCGTGGTGGACACCCTGCGCTTGAAGTTCTGGCTCTGACGCCCGGGAAAGCAGGCCATGTCTTCAGGAGCCATTTACAGCGATGCCTGGTACAAGATCGCCAAGGCACACGTGTGCCTACTGCCAGGTGTGCGGGCCACGCGACAGATTTACCGCGGACAGCCCTGGATTGTGCTGGAAGATGCCTACACGCATCGTTTCTTTCGTGTCACCACCGAGGCCTATGCCTTCTTGCAAACGCTGGATCTGAATCGCACCATCGACGAGGCCTGGCAGGCCTACCTGAATGATCACCCGCAGCATGCGCCGGGCCAGGAAGAAGTGGTGCAGTTGCTGTCGCAACTGCACGTCTCCAACCTGCTGTGCTTCCTGGATGCCGCCGACAACATTGAAATCCATGAGCGGGTGCGTCAGTACAAACGCAAGGAACTGACCAGCAAGCTGTTGTCCTTTCTTTACTTCCGCATCCCGTTGTGGAATCCCGACCCGTTTCTCAACCGCTTGGATGTCTGGGTGCGAAAGCTGCCGCCCTGGCTGCTGACGCTGGTTTGGAGTGCGGTCGTACTGGTTGGTTTAGGGGCGGCGATCACTCGCTGGGATCAGGTGTCGGACAACACGCAAGGCGCATTTGCTTGGGCCAATCTGCCCTGGCTGTATCTGTGCCTGGCAGGCATGAAAATTGTGCATGAGTTATGCCACGGCATGGTCTGCAAACGACTGGGGGGCCATGTGCACACCGTGGGCGTGATGCTGCTGGTCACCACCCCCCTGCCCTATATCGACACCACGGCCAGTTGGGCTTTTCCCAACAAGTGGCACCGTGTACTGGTAAGCCTGGCGGGCATGATGGCCGACTTGTTCATGGCGGCCCTGGGCGCCCTGGTCTGGGCCAACACCGGACCGGGGCTGCTCAATAGCCTGGCTTTCAACGTGATGCTGATTGGTTCGGTCTCCAGCCTGCTGTTCAATGGCAATCCGCTGCTACGGTTCGACGCCTACTACGCACTGGCAGACGCGCTGGACATCCCCAACTTCTATCAGAAGGCACAGCAGTACTGGGTGTACCTGGCCGACCGCTATTTGCTGGGCAGCCATGCCGCCGTCACGCCGGTGGATGTGCCGAGTGAGCGCAAATGGTTGATGATGTACACGCCGCTGAGCTTTTTCTACCGGCTGCTGGTGTCTTATGCCATTGTTCTGTTCGTGATGGATCTGTGGCTGGGTCTGGGCCTGATCATGCTGGGGCTGACACTGGGCACCCTGGTGGCCATGCCCCTTTGGAAAGCGATCAAGCACGTGTTGGGCCCCAAGGTGCAGGCTCACCGCTGGCGCGCCATCGGTGTGAGCGGCGCCCTGGTGCTGGTGTTCGCGCTGGGGCTGTTTGCCATTCCCTTCCCGTACTCACTCAATGCACAGGGGGTCATGCAATATGGTCGTTACACCGTGTTGTACGCGCCCATGGATGCCAAATTAGAAAAGGCTGTGTTGGGCAATGGGCAACATGTGCAAGCAGGAACGCCTCTGATGTGGATGGATCGGACCCAGGTGGAGTTTGAGCTGGAGCAAACTGAGCTGGAGCGTGATGAACTGCTGGCCATGGAGCGCCAGGCCATGTTCAACCGACAACCGGATCGCGCGCCCTTGCAGGAGAACATTGAGTCCAAGCACAACCGCATCCGGGAACTGCAATTGCGATTGAAATGTCTCACCATCGAGGCCAAACACGACGGCCACTATGTCACTCTGGAAGGACGAGAGCGGATTGGCGCCTGGGTGCCCATGGGGACGGAACTGGGCCATGTGCTGGACACGTCCTCCGGGTTTCAATTCGTGGCTGTGATTCCCCAGGAAAGTGCCCGTGAATTGTTTGGCGCGACGTTGGGATCTCTTCGCTTGCGACTTGCAGGGCAGGCCGATCAAACCTTCACGCTCAACAAGATGTCTGTGCTGCCCTATCAGCGTCAAAAACTGCCATCGGCCGCCTTGGGTTGGCATGGTGGGGGCGACATTGCCACCACGCAGGACGACTCGCACGGAGAGAAAGCCTCCGAGGAATTTTATGAAATCCGACTGCCTGTCGACACGCGAGATACCGCTCACACGGTGCTGGTGCACGGCCAAAAGGGCACCTTGAACATCGAGCTGCCGTCCAGAACCCTGTACGAACGCATCAGCCAGTCGTTGCGACAGCTGGTCCAAAAGCGTTACCGGTTGGGGTGATCGGATGTCCAGCGGGTTGCGACGCGAAGACTGGCATCCGCCACGGGATCGGTTGGCCACGCGTGATGTATGGTCCTTGTGGCGGGCGCGCTGGGCCAATCTGTCTGGTGCCGTGACCCAACGCGGCAAAGCCAGTCTGGCAGCTTGCCATGAGGCCAGTGTGCAAGCCCGCCCCCTCGCCGATGCCGCCTTGTCGCAGACCATCCGCGACTTGTCACATCGCCTGCGGTTTCTGGGCACCCCCACCCCGGGCGACTATCGCACCGATTGGCTAACCCTGCGAGACCAATTGCTGGGCCACTGGTGCGAGATGGCCAAGCGTGTGCTGGGCATGTTTCCGCATGACACCCAGATCCGGGCTGCGCTGGAAATGCACAACGGCTACATGGTGCAACTGGCC
>VEQI01000178.1 GCA_018883305.1 Limnohabitans sp.
ACTGCCGGCATCCCACGGATGCCATGTTCAGCTTTGCCGGCTTTGCCCAACGCGCTGGCATCACCGATCAGCATGCCGATGGCTGGGGCATCGCTTTCTTTGAAGGCAGCCAGGACAACCGGGGGCTGCGCCTGCTGGTCGACCATCAACCCGCCAGCACCTCACCGGTGGCAGAGCTCATCCGCCGCTATCCCATCAAGAGCCGCAACATCATCGCGCACATCCGCAAGGCCACGCAGGGCGTGGTCTCGCTGGAAAACTGCCATCCGTTTGTGCGTGAGCTGTGGGGACGCTATTGGGTGTTCGCCCACAACGGCGACTTGAAGCAGTATGTGCCGCGCCTGCACGGCAGCTTTCACCCGGTAGGGCAAACCGACAGCGAGCGCGCTTTTTGCTGGCTGATGCAAGAGCTGGCCAAGTCACACGCCAGCCTGCCCAGCCTGGATGAGCTGACCCTCACCCTGCGTGAACTCACGCCTCAGATTGCCAGACATGGCGTCTTCAATTTCATGCTCTCCAATGGGCAAGCCCTTTGGACCCATGCGTCCACCCACTTGAGCTATGTGGAGCGCCAAGCCCCCTTCTCCACCGCCACCCTGAGTGATCAGGATCTGAGCATCGACTTTGCCCACTGCACGGTGCAGGACGACCGTGTGGCCGTGATCGTGACGGCGCCCCTGACCACCAATGAAGTCTGGACGCCTCTGCCGCCCCATGAAGTCGCCTGCTTCGTGGAAGGAAGTCGTTGGCGCTGAACCCAGCGCACGGCAAGGGCACGCGAGCCTGCCTACAATCCCGATCATCTGTTTTCAAGGGTGTGCCACATGGTCTTGCGACGAGTCTTGTTGAATACGCTGATGTTGGGATTGCCTGTGCTGGGATGGAGCGCCGAGTGGCCGCAACAGGCTATCACCATCGTCATGACCTTTCCGGCTGGCTCCGGTGTGGACGTGGTGGCGCGTGCCGTACAAGATCCGCTGTCACGCCAACTGGGGCAACCCGTGGTCATTGACTACAAGCCGGGCGCCGCTGGCAACATCGCCAGCGAGTACGTGGCCCGCGCCAAACCCGATGGTTACACCCTGGTGTTCGGCACGGCGGCCACGCACGGCAGCAATGCAGCGCTCTACAAAAAACTGCCCTTTGATGTCGAAGCCGACTTCGTCCCTGTGGCCCCCTTGCTGGATGTGTCCAATGTGCTCACCATCAACCCGTCCGTCATCGACGTCAAGTCCTTGAAGGAGTTTGTGGAAACCGTGCGGGCCAACCCGGGCAAATACAACTACGCGTCCACGGGCAATGGGACCGGCACGCACATGGCGTTTGCCGAATTCAATTCGCGCCTGGGCTTGAACATGACCCACGTGCCTTACAAAGGCGGCCCCGAGGCCATCACAGCCGTGCTCAAGGGTGAGACCTGCTGCATCATGAACCAGGTCCAGACCGTCATGAGCCACTACAAGGCCGACAAGGTGCGGTTGCTGGGCGTGACCACCCTCAAGCGAGTGTCGGCGGTGCAAGAAGTGCCCACCATTGCAGAAAGCGGCCTGCTTGGCGCGTCTGGTTTTGACAGCTCGATCTGGTTTGGTTTGTTTGCCCCCAAGGGCACGGACGCACGAGTGGTCGCCCGTTTGAATGAGGCACTTCGTCTGGTGCTACAGACCCCTGAGGTGCGCGGGAAGCTGGAAAGCGCGGGCAACAGCATCCGCCTTGAAACCCCCGAGCAATTCAAGGCCACCGTGCGCGCCAACCGACAGAAATGGGCGGACGTGGTCAAGGCTGCACATATTACGCTGGATTGAAAAAACCGCCCGCCCCTGGCGGCTGCCAGAGTCACGGGCGGTGGTGGCTACAAGGTGCTAGCAGTGAAGATCAGGTCTTGCCACGCAGTTTGCGGACCATGTAGTTGTCGTGCGTGCCTTCCACCACTTGGAACCAGTCGACCTGCAGCTTGAGGTACTTATTGAAGGACTCGTACATCACCTTGAACTCGGGATGCTTGTCTGACCACTCGGCATATTGCTCTTGGGCTGCGTTGTAGCAGGCGTCCAGCACCGAGTCTGGGAAGCGGCGCAGTTGTGCCCCCTTGGAAATCAGGCTCTTGAGCGCTGTGGGGTTGAGGTGGTCGTACTTGGCCATGGACACCGCATTGCTTTCGGCACAGGCGGCCGAGAAAGCCGCCTGGTATTCCTTGGGCAACGCATCCCAGGCCTTCTGGTTGACGAACATGCTGTTTTGCGAGTTCGGCTCCCACCAGCCCGGTGTGTAGTAATACTTGGCCACTTTCACAAAGCCCAGTTTTTCGTCGTCGTACGGGCCCACCCACTCGGCGGCATCGATGGTGCCTTTTTCCAGCGAGGGATAAATGTCGCCAGCAGCAATTTGCTGAGGCACCACGCCCAGACGGGTCAGGATGACGCCAGCCACGCCACCCACACGGAACTTCATGTTCTTGAGGTCCGCCACCGACTTGATTTCCTTGCGGTACCAGCCCCCCATCTGACCACCGGTATTGCCGGCTGGAATGCACTTGATGCCATAGGGCTTGAGGAAGTCGTTGTACAACCCCTCACCGCCACCGTAATACCACCAGGCGTTTTGCTGACGTGCATTCATGCCAAACGGCAGACAGGAACCGAAGGCAAAGGCCGGGTTCTTGCCAAAGAAATAGTACGGCGCCGTGTGCCCGGCTTCCACGCCCGAGTTCTGCACGGCGTCCAAAATCTGCAAGCCCCCCACAATTTCACCTGCGGCATAAGACGTGATCTGAAACTTGCCGCCGGTGAGCTCGGCCACGCGCTTGGACACGTTTTCACACACGCCATACAGCGTGTCCAGGGACTTGGGCCAGCTGGCACTCAAACGCCACTTCACCTCTGGCAACCCTTGCGCCATGGCGGGTGCCGCACCGGCGGCCAGAATGCCCGCCAAACCACCACGTTGGATGATGTCTCTACGCTTCATGAAAAGCTCCTGATGGAATTCCGGATGGAATTGTTGACGCATGGACTCGCGTGGGCAAAACCGCCCCTTGCGAAACCGGTCGCCAGCGTATCAAAGAAGCCTCGGCCGAGGTTTGTCGTTTTCCCTTGCATGGAAACCCTTGCATACAAACCCGCAGACGTCATCGCCTCACACCCTGGTCTGCGGTGCAGCCGTGCACACCTTACAGGTCGTCCGCGTAGCGCTTGAGCATGTCGGCCTGTGATTCCACAGGGCCGTCCAGTTGGGCATGGTCCTTGATCATCTCGCCCATGCTGGGCAACAAGGCGCGATCCACCTGGCTGTCGGGTGACCACAACCGGGACCGCATCATGGCTTTGGCGCAATGCATGTACGCGCCCCGCACCTTCACTTCAATCACCAATTTGGGGGGTCGTGCGATGTGGGCAAACCGCGCCAGCAAATCGGGATCGGTGCGCAAACTGGCGGTGCCATGGATGCGCAGCATCTCGTCCACGCCGGGAATGAAAAACAACAAAGCTGCCTGCGACGTGACCAGAATGTTTTGCAGCGTATCCAGGCGGTTGTTGCCTGGTGCATCCGGAATCAGCAGGGTGTGTGCATCTTGCACGCTCACAAACCCGGGTTCCCCTCCGCGCGGCGAAGCATCCAGGTGCAAAGCCTCATTGCCGCTGGCAATCACCAGGAACGGAGAAAGCGCAATGAAGCGTTCAATGTGCCGATCAATGGCCGTCACCTCCTTGCGCAACACCCGTGGCGTGGGTGCGGCATAGAGGGTGCGAAGTTCTTCCAGGGTGCGCAGGGTGCTCATTGCAGAGAGATTTTGGCGTCACGAATGATGCGGGCATAAATGTCGGCATCGCTTCTCATCACTTTGGCGAAAGCCTCCACGCTTTCACCACCGGGGATCAAGCCCATGGCCTCGATCCGGTCGCGCACTTCCGGAAGACGCAAAATGCGTTGAATTTCAGCAGACAGCTTGTCTTGCACCGCGGGTGGCACGGCGGCCGGCAGGAACAGACCGAACCAGCCCATGGGTTCATAAGAATGCAGCCCCTGCTCCTTGAGCGTGGGCACCTGGGGCAACCAGCTCAGACGCTCGGTGCCAGTCACGCCCAGCAGTTTGAACTTGGACAGTTGTTGTCGGGACGAACCCGCGTCCAGGAAGGCCGAGGAAAGCTGCCCCCCCAGCATGGAAGCCACCAGCGGCGAAGCGCCCTGAAACGGCACATGCACCAGATCAATGCCGGTTTGAAGCTTGAGCAACTCGCCCTGCAAATGCGCGGAGGTACCCGGTCCATAGGTGCCGTAGTTGTGCTTGCCCGGCTGCGACTTCACCAGCTGAATGAAGTCTGCCAACGATTGGACAGGCAAGGCCGGGTCAGCGGCGAACACACTGGGACTCACGGCCACGCGCGAGATGGGTGCAAAGTCCTTCAAGGGGTCATAGGGCAGCTTCATCAAGGTCATTTGCTGCAACAAGGCCACGATGGTGAAGAGTACCGTGTGCCCATCTGCCGACCCCTTGGCCACCAGATTGGCCCCGATGGTGCCACCCGCGCCAGGCTTGTTCTCCACCACCACTGGCTGTTGCCAGGCGTCCTGCAGCTTCTGAGCCACCATGCGCGCCAGCGCATCGGTGGCACCCCCTGCCGGATACGGCACGATGAATCGCAACGACTGGGCGGGATAGGTGGCCTGCGCCCGCACGGGGGTCACGCCTGCTGCCGTCATGGCAGCCAGTGAGCTCAGAACTAAGCGGCGGTTGAGATGGGTCATGCATGTCTCCTGGGGTAACGAGGGCGCGCGATGCCGATGATGCGGTCTTGGGTGCGCATGGGGTCAGTGGAATGGACTCATTCACGCGGCTTCAGTGATGGCCAGGCAAACAAGGGCGGTTGCTTGGTCAGGAAGCGTTGCACTGCTTCACGATGGGCCTCAGTGCCCACCGCCAGAGACTGCGCTTGTGCCTCGGCGGCCAGCAGGGGCTGCAAGCCGCCTCCCAAGGCATCCTGGAGGCTGCGCTTGATGAGCGACACCGCGGTGGGTGATGCGCCCACAAAGCTGCGTGCCATGGCCTGCGCCCGGGGCAGTAACTGATCCGGCTCGTGCAGTTCCAGGGCCAGGCCCAGCTGCAAGGCTTCCTGCGCGCCCACATCCCGGGCGGACAGCATGATCTCCTTGGCCCGCTGCACCCCCACCACGCGAGGCAGGGTGTAGAACGCGCCCACATCGGGCACCAGCCCGACCTTGAGGAACGACATGTTGAACCAGGCGCGTGGCGTGGCCAAAATGAAGTCCGCGGCCAGTGCCAGGCTGAAGCCCGCACCCGCCGCCGCGCCATCGACGGCCGCAATCACCGGACGGTCCAGTGTCAGCAAATCCGCCAGCCACTGATGCAGCGACTGCATGCGATGCAACCAGCCCGCGTTGTCCAGATTGACGGTGGCGATGTTGCGCAAATCACCCCCCGAGCAGAAATGACCGCCCGCGCCGGTGATCACCACCGCACGAATGGACGCATCATCACGGATGGTGCGAATGTGGCGAGCCAGTTCTTCACGCATGGCTGGTTCCAGCGCATTGCGTTTGCTCGGGCTATTGAGCGTGAGGGTGGCCACCTGGTCCACCACCTCCATGTGCAGCAAGGGGGTGGCAGCGGGTTGAGACGACATAAAAATTCCTTTCCAATCTGGATCGATGATATTGAACTCAACAAGTGGGGTTGCTCAACGCTCCCACCCGATCACGCTCTTGAGTTTGAAGTTCACGCCACAAAATTTTGCCGGTGCCGGACTTGGGCAACTGCTCGACAAACCGGATCAGCCTGGGGGCTTTGTAGGTGGCCATGGCTTCACGACACCAGGCCAAGAGGTCTTCCTCGCTCACCGTGACTTGCGGCTTGAGCACCACCAGGGCCAGCACCGTCTCACCTCGTTTAACATCGGGTGAGGCGATGACGCAAGCCTCTCGCACCGCGGGGTGGGCATACATGATGCTCTCCACCTCGGCCGGCCAGACCTTGAAGCCGGAGGCATTGATCATGCGCTTGAGCCGGTCTCGCATGAAGAAGTACCCTTCCTCATCCACCAGCGCCAGATCACCCGTACGGAAAAATCGCTTCCCAGCCACCTCGACAAAGGCTTCTCGATTGGCCGCCTCGTTGCGCCAATAGCCCTGCATGAGTTGGGGTCCACGGGTCAGCAACTCACCCACTTCACCCACCGGCAAGGGTTGCAGGGTTTGTGGATCGACAATGATGGACTCCACGCCTTGCGAAGGCATGCCCAGGCATTGACGCTTGCCACGGGCGATGGGATTGGCATGCAGAAAAGAAGCCGTCTCGGTCAAGCCGTACGCCTCGTTGTAACTCAAGCCAAATTGTTCCCACAAGCGCGTGGCCACCGCCTCGGGCATGGCGGCACCGCCACCTGACAAGACGGTCAAGCTGGAGAGGTCGCGCGTATTGGCCTCGGGTTGGGCAAAAAAATCCATCACCATCGCGGGGGGCGCAGCCCACACACTCACGCGATGACGCTCCACCGCTTCCAATGCCCGCTGGGCATCCCAGCGCGGCAGCATCACGACGGTGGCGCCCAGCGTGAGGGGCACATTCATGCCGTTTTGCATGCCCAGCATGTGAAACAAAGGTGCTACACACAAAAAGACCGAGTCCACGTGGAGATTGCGCCACACTTGCGACGCCAGATTGGACGCCAGAATCGATTGGTGGTTGTGACAGCAACCCTTGGGATGACCCGTGGTGCCAGAGGTGTAGGGCAACACCGCCAGGTCTTCGCATGAAACCGCCACGGGTTGCAAGGGCGTGGAATAGGCGCAGGCTTGCGCATGTGCATGCAAGCCCTCATGGTGCAAAGGCACAAACGGTGCCTGCATGGCGGGCGGCAGACAAGCCACCGCTTCGGGCGACAGATGATCGGCGTAGGCATGCACCAGCACAGACGACAGAGCCGTGTTGTCTGCAGCCGATGCCTGGGCTGAGACACCTTCCATCAGAGGCTGCACCTGCCCCAACAGTTCCTGCGCCACACAAGCCACACGTGCGCCACTGTCTTGCAT
>VEQI01000179.1 GCA_018883305.1 Limnohabitans sp.
CCCAGCCCCAGCTTGGCGGCCGGGACGCCAAAGCCCGCGTTGTCCGCCACCAGCGGGATGTCGCAGGACAGGGCCACGGCCACGCCACCGCCTATGCAGTAACCCTGGACCATGGCCAAGGTGGGCTTGCGCAATTCGCGCAGGCGGCGCATGGCGCGTTGCGAGGTTTCGTTGTAGTGGCGCGTGGCGGATTCCCCCGAGCGCTGGGTCTCGAACTCTGAGATGTCCGCGCCCGACACAAAGGCTTTCTCACCGGCGCCACGCACCACCACCACGCGTATGGCCGGGTCGCGCTCATAGTGGTCGACGATGACTTCCAAAGCTTCCCACATCGCCAGGGACACGGCATTGTGGCGTTCGGGCTGGTTGAAGATGATCCATCCAATGGCGCCGTCCTGGCGGGCGATCATTTTTTCACTGGGGGAGATGTTCATGCGCTTGATGAGTGAGGCTGAAGGCTGACGACCATCATAGAGTGTGCCGAAACAGGGGGCTGTCTCCTGGGCTGCAGCCGCATGTCCGCCTGCCGCTATCATCGGCCCCCAACACAATGCACGGAGACAGCAAGCATGAGTGCACCCTTGTTCCCCACCACGCTGGTGGGCAGTTATCCGCAGCCCAGCTGGCTGGTGGACAAAGACCAGCTGGCACGTCGCGTGCCAAGGATTCGTGATCACGACTTGTGGCGCATCCCGCCCGAACAATTGCAAGAGGCCATGGAAGACGCCACCCGGGTGGTCATCCGTGCGCAGGAAACCTTGGGCATCGACATCGTGACGGATGGCGAGGTGCGCCGTGAGAGCTACTCCAACCGTTTCGCCACCGCGCTCGACGGCATTGATCAAGACAACCCCAAGACAGTGAAGGGCCGCAATGGCTTGCCCAACCTGGTGCCCCGCATTGTGGGCAAGATCCGACGCACGCGTCCCGTGGAATTGGAAGATCTGTTGTTCCTGAAGGCCAACACCGATCGGCAGGTCAAGATCACGGTGCCTGGTCCCTTCACCATGCTTCAGCAGGCCTGGAACGAGTACTACCCCAGCGAAGCCGATGCGGCCATGGACTATGCGCAAGCGCTGAATGAAGAAATCCGCGACCTGTTTGCCCACGGCGCCGATGTGGTGCAGATTGACGAGCCCTACATGCAGGCCAGCCCAGACAAGGCCCGCGAGTACGGTGTGAAAGCGCTCAACCACGCGCTGGCGGGGCAGACCGGCACCACGGCGGTCCACATTTGCTTTGGCTATGCAGCCTTGGTGCAAAACCGCCCCAGTGGCTATGACTTTCTGCCTGAACTGGCCGCTTGCAACTGCCAGCAAGTGTCCATCGAGACGGCACAGTCCAAGCTGGATTGCGCCATCCTCACCACGCTGCCCAACAAAAAGATCATGGTGGGTTGTCTGGACTTGAGCGACATGAACGTGGAGACACCAGAGGTGATTGTGGGCCGTATTCGTAAGGCCTTGCAATACATCGCACCCGAGCAAGTCATTCTGGCACCGGATTGCGGCATGAAATATTTGCCCCGAGACGTCGCCTACGGCAAGCTGGCCGCCATGGTGGCGGCCGCCCGTCTGCTGCGCCAGGAATACGGTGCAGCAGGCTGAACTCAGTCCACCCGTGCGCCCGAATCCTTCACGATCTTGCTCCATTTGACCACTTCACTGACGGTGAAGTCGTTGAACTCCTTGACCGGCATGGGCAGCACTTCCAGGCCCATGGTGACAAATTTCTGGCGGGTGTCCGGATCAGACAGCACGGCGGTACTGGCCTGGTAGATTTTGTCCACCACCTCCTTGGGTAACCCCGCCGGCCCGCTGACGCCCCACCACGGTTTGAGGTCGAACCCGGGGACCGTGTCGGCAATGGGCGGCACTTCCGGCGCAATGGAGCTGCGCTCACGCGTGGCCACGCCCAGGGCACGCAGCTTGCCCGCTTTCACATGGGGCACGATCACGGGCACGTGATAGAACGTCATGGACACCTCGCCGCTGAACAGGTCGGTGAAGCCTTGCGTGATGTTCTTGTAGGGCACATGCCGGATGTCAATGCCCGCCATGGTCTTGAGCAATTCACCCGCCATGTGCGGCGAAGTGCCGGAGCCTGCCGAGATGTAGGTGAGCTTGCCCGGGTTGGCGCGCGCATAAGCAATCAACTCACTCATGTTGTTGGCCGGAATCTTGGGGTTGATCACCAGCATGTTGGGTGCCGACACCAACGAGGTGATATGGGTGAAGTCCTTGATGGGCTCAAAGGGCACCTTGCCATACAGGGCAGGATTGGTGGCGTGCGTGGCACTGGTGGACAGCGTCAGGGTGTATCCATCGGGCGCAGCGCGCGCGGTGGCTTCCGCCGCAATGTTGCCACCTGCGCCCACCCGGTTGTCCGGGATGACGTTCTGCCCGAGCTGCTCGCCCAGCTTTTGGGCATACAAACGCGCAAATACATCGGTGGTGGTACCCGTGGAGTAGGGAATGAGCAGGCGGATCGGTTTGTTGGGATAGGTCTGGGCCAGGGCAAGGCCAGAATTCAGGACGGCCAGCGCCAGGAGGGCGCGTGTGAACCAGGTCCGACGACCAGCGATGGTTTGGGGGGTGGGGCTGTCAATCTTGCGGCAACGGGTCATGCGTATCTCCTTCTACGCAAGGATGACGCATGCGCGGCCCATTTCCATGTGGGGTATTCACTAGGGCGCAAGACATTCTGACGGACGGCCCGCGCAGCCGGCCATCAATGCTCGCCGCCCAGCACCCACATCAGGATTTGCTTGGCCACAAATCCCAGCATCCCGAAGGACAGCACCAGGAACAGCACGAAGGTGCCGAACTTGCCCGCCTTCGCCTCGCGTGAGAGCTTCCAGATGATGAACAGCATGTACAGCATGAAGCCGCCCACACCCAGGCTCAGGCCGTATTGGGCCACCACTTCCTCATTCATGGTGCGGACATCTCGGTGTCATGCCGCACCAGATCGCGGTACGCATACCAACTGGCATGGGCCAGCAGCGGCACCACGCCCAGCAAGCCCAGCAGCGCCGAGCCAATGCCCAGCAGAGTGAACAAGGTGAGCAGGGATGACCAGAAGGCCATGGCTGCGGGGTTATGTGCCACCACGCGCCAGCTGGTGTGCACGGCCGACCACAGGGATACCGGTCGATCCAACAGCATGGGAATGGCGATCACGACGGAGGCGAACATCGGGGCCGCCAGCAAACCGCCTAAGCCCAGCCAGAGCTCGAACAGGCCCAGCTCCGATTGCAGCACCACCCGTCGCACAAAATCGGTCGGGGTGACAATGGTGGAGGGCATCACGCGGTAGATGAGTGCTGCCGATGCGAGCACCCAGCCCACACACGACAGGCCCAGCAGCAGCCCCAGCCCCATCAGCCGTCGATCACCACTGACCCACACGCGCAAGGCATCCGACCAGCCCGGGGTGCGCCCCTGAGAGAGTTGTCGGCTCACCTCGTACAGCCCACAGGCCAGCAAGGGCGCCACCAGCATGAAACTGGACAGCGCACCGGCCAGCCACCAGAAGTGATCACGACTGAAATACAGCAGCGCTGCCCCAAACAGGGCCAAGGCCGCGCCGTGGGCTGCGCCAATGGACGGGCAGCGCTCAATGTCTGCCCAGGCCTTGCCCAGCCATTGCAGGGGTCGATGCCATTCGACCGTGCAGACCTGATAAGCATCTTGCGAGGGCGTGGCGGTGAGCGTCATGGTGAGCGAGGTGGCCTGAGGCTTGTAGCTTACGCCATCTCGCTGCTGGTTGGCTCATGACACAATGTGCCATCCCTTCTGCCCGTCTGGAGAACTTGATGACGCTCAAACTGTGTGGCTTTTCTGTCAGCAACTACTATTGCAAGCTCAAGCTGCAATTGCTGGAAAAACAAGTGCCGTTTGAGGAGGAGTTGGTTTGGGTGGGCAACACACATCCCAAATTGATGGACCGCTCGCCTTTGGGCAAGGTGCCCTTCCTGGACACGCCTCAAGGCAGCATTTCGGAGTCCATGGCCTGCGCGGAATATATCGAGCAGGCCTATCCGCAGCATCCGCTGCTGCCTGCCGATCCTTTCCAAGCGGCCAAGGTGCGTGAGCTGATTGTTTACCTGGAACTGCACATGGAACTGGTGGCTCGCGAGTTGTATCCGCAAGCCTTTTTTGGGGGCCAGGTGACCCAGGAGCGACAAGACTTCGTGCGTCGTCAATTGCCCAAGGCTGTCACAGCATTTGCACGCTTGGCGTCCTTCCAGCCCTTTGTGGCCGGCACCGAATTCACCCTGGCCGATTGCGCGGCGGCCATTCATCTGCCCCTGATCAGCTCGGCGTGCAAACGCGTGCTGGGCGAAGACTTGCTGGCATCCTTGCCGGTGAAGGACTACATGGCGCACATCAACACCCGTGCCAGCATGGTGCGTGTCAATGCCGACCGTCAGGTCAACGCACAGGAGATGGCCGCCCTGCGGCAAAAGCGCTGAGAACGGACCCGGCGGCTGGCCTCAATCCTCGATCAGCTTGCAGGGCATCTTGATGTGCCGTTCGGCACGCAGTTCTTCGCAGTACCTCATGGCGCGGCGTGCGCCTTCGTGCGCCATCTTGATGTAGATGGAGCACTTGAACACCATGCGGTTGCCTTCCGTGCTGGAGTCAAAGGCGGTGGCGCAGTGACTGTTCTCGGTCATCTCGGGTTTGAGGTTGACCCAATTCATCCGCAGAGCATCGGGCAGCTCACGGGAATGGATGGTGGGGTAGGGGCCATGGGCCAGCGCGGAGAGTGACAACAAGCCCGCGAACAACACACAACCGAGGCGGAAGGTCAGGGGTTTCTGGTTGGTCATGAGGGCTACTCCGGGAAGCTCAGGGTCCATTCATTATGGCAGGGGCGCCGCCAAGCGGACAGCCTTGGCTTGTCGCACCGAGAGGCAGGTGTTACAACCCACGCCTGTTTGGTTGCACTCTTGTTGGAGACTCTCATGCCCAAAGCTTATTGGATCAGCGCGTATCAAGCCGTCCATGATGAAAAAGCCCTGGCGGCTTATGCCGAACTGGCCGGTCCGTCCCTCACCGCTGCAGGCGGTCGTTTTCTGGCGCGTGGTTTGCCCGCGGCCGTGAAGGAGCACGGCAAGATGCAACGCACCGTCATGCTGGAGTTTGACAGCGTGCAGGCGGCGCTCGATGCCTACAACAGCCCTGGCTATCAAAAGGCCCTGGCCGCGCTGGGTGAGCATGGCGTGACGCGTGAGATTCGCATCATCGAGGCGTTGTAAGCCTCTGCCCAGTTGCAGCCCTTGGGCCTGCAACTGGGGCTTGCCTCTGGTGACCGTCTTGATTCAGTGCGCCTGCTCAAGCCAGGCCAGTGCCTGCTGCGCGGCCACACGGCCTTCATCGGTGGGAATCACCCACACTTCAATCGTGCTGTCCTTGGCGTGAATGGGGACCACCCGGTCACCTCGGGCCGCCCGATTGAGCGCATCATCCATCCGAACGCCCAGCCAGCCGAGGGCCTGACAAACGTCTGCGCGCAGCAAGGCATCGTGCTCGCCGATGCCACCACTGAAAGCCAGCACATCCAGGCCTTGCAGGCAGGCCGTCATGGCCCCAGCCTCTCGGACCACCCGATGGGTGAATAGCGCCAGCGCTTCTTGGGCATCCGGTGACGATGAGGCGCGCAGGCGTCGCACATCGGCGCTCAAGCCGGACACGCCCAGCAAACCGCTCTCCTTGTAGAGCAAACGCTGAATGCCGGCATGGTCCCAGCCTTGTTCCAGCAAGTACAGCAGCACCCCGGGGTCCAGTGTGCCGCTGCGTGTGCCCATCATCAGGCCGTCCAAGGCGGAAAAGCCCATGGTGGTGGCCAGGCTGCGGCCCGCCCGAACGGCGCACAAACTGGCGCCATTGCCCAGATGGGCCAGCAATAAGCGCTGATCGGCGCGGGTGGAGTGTTGCTGCAGGCACTGCAGGATGTACTGGTAAGACAGACCGTGAAAACCATAGCGGCGCACACCTTGGTCATGCAGGGCGCGAGGCAAGCCAAAGCGTTGGTGCAGAGGCGGCACATCCGCATGGAACGCGGTGTCGAAACAGGCGATCTGGGGCACCTCGGGAAAGGCTTGCATCATGGCACGCACGCCCGCCAGATTGTGCGGTTGGTGCAGCGGTGCCAGCGAGTTCAGCCGGCTCAAGCGTTCCATCACCTCGGGCGTGAGCTGAGTAGCTTGCGAAAAATCCGCGCCCCCATGAACCACGCGATGCGCTACTGCGCGCAGGGGCGGCATGTCGGGCAGTTCGCGCAACCAGTCGCGCAAACGTCCAAAAGCATGGGCAAAGCCATCGCCCGCATCCACAGGCAACACCTCTTCATGCGCTTGACCGCCCAGAGTCCAGCTCAGGCTGGGTTGCCCACCGGGTTCCAGGCCTTGTAGGCAGCCGCTGACCCAGGCGCTGTCCACTGCATGATCATGAAAGCGGTGAATCGAAAATTTGAGTGAGGAAGAACCGGCGTTGACGCTGAGAATGGCCATGGCGAGACGAGGGTGGGTGACGTGAGAGGCAGGGGCTGCTGATCACCCGACTCAGGCTGTGACCTTGAGTTGGGCGCGACGAATCGGGTCCTGACGCGCCTGATGTGCCGCGATCAGCGCCAGCAACGCTGACGCCACGCGGGTGCGCGGACCATCGGCACGGCTAGTCAGGGCAATGGGCAATCGCGCGCCCACCACCAGTCCTGCGCCGCTGGCACCGGCCAGGTATTCCAGTTGTTTGGCCAGCATGTTGGCGGCTTCCAGATCCGGGGCCACCAGAATGTCGGCATCGCCAGCCACGGGAGATTCAATGTGCTTGATCCGTGCGGCCTCATGCGAGATGGCGTTGTCAAATGCCAGTGGTCCGTCCAGCAATCCGCCTTTGATCTGGCCCCGGTCGGCCATCTTGCACAGTGCAGCCGCCTCCAGGGTGGAGGGCATGTCGGGGTTGACGGTTTCCACGGCCGCCAGGATGGCCACCTTGGGTTGTGGGACGCCCAGGC
>VEQI01000180.1 GCA_018883305.1 Limnohabitans sp.
GGTTGGCTATGGCCGCTTGAAGTCTCTACTTCTAGCTCCCTCGCAAAATGGGGGGGATTACCTGATGGGGGTGGCTTTGGCTATTTTCGAAGGAGGGTACCCCCTTGGAAGCGATTGGGAATGGCAACGTTGCCATCGACTACCACCGCAAGCTCCTATCCAGTGTCTCTGCCGCCAAGAGAAACCAGCCGGATTCGCATTCGCAAGCGAGCCGCTCCCAAGCCATGAGGGCTCTGTGGGGAAAAATGTGGGGAAAATAAAAAAAGGCTCCTGAGAGCCTCTATTTACTTGACAATTTGGCGGAAGCGGTGAGATTCGAACTCACGAACGGTTGCCCGTTGCCGGTTTTCAAGACCGGTGCAATCGACCACTCTGCCACGCTTCCTGGATTCGGTCTTGCTGGCCTGATTGTAATCTTCCCGCGAAGTGCCTCACGCCACCCTGCCCCCAGCACTGCGGGATCAGGCCAGAAAAAGCGCTTGCACTTCACTCAAAAAATCAAATCCCAGCGTGGTGGGCCTCACCATCTGACCCTCCAGCGTGATCCACTGGCGTTCCAGAGCCGTCTGCAACCCAGGCTCAAGACTGGAAAGTGGCAACCCGGTGCGGTCTCGAAAATCTTCCAACGAGAACCCTTCACGCAACCGCAAGGCGTTGAGCATGAACTCAAACGGCAGGTCTTTGCGCCCCACCTCATCACACTGGGCAACGGCTTGCCCGTTGGCGGCCTGGGCCATGTACTGACGCGGGTCGCGGTAACGCACCAGGCGTGCCACCCGGTGCGCAAAACTCAGCTTGCTGTGCGCACCCGCGCCAATGCCAAGGTAGTCACCAAATTGCCAGTAATTGAGGTTGTGCTGACACCGATGACCGTTGCGTGAAAACGCAGACACCTCATAGCGTGACAAGCCCGCACCCTGTGTTCGGTCCGTGATGAGGTCCAGCATTTCATAGGCCAGATCTTCATCGGGCAAGCCAGTTGGTGGGAACTTGGCGAAATAGGTGTTGGGCTCCATCGTCAGGTGATAGATGGACAGATGCGGGGGCTGAAACGACAAGGCCGTGTCCAGATCGTCTTGCAGTTGGGACAGCGTTTGCCCAGGCAAGGCATACATCAGGTCGAGGTTGAACGTGGGAAAACAACGACGCGCCTCCTCCAGCGCGGCCATGGCCTGGTCACGGCTGTGCACGCGGCCAAGGGCCTGGAGATGCGGGTCGTGAAAGCTTTGCACGCCCACGGAAAGCCGGGTCACACCGGCCTCGCGGTACGCCTGAAAGCGATCGCGCTCAAACGTCCCCGGGTTGGCTTCCAACGTGATTTCAGCGGAGGCGGTTAACCGCAACAGAGAACGCACATCCGACAGCAACTGTTCAATCCCCGCCGGTGAGAACACGCTGGGCGTGCCGCCCCCGATGAACACCGTGTGCACCGTGCGCCCCCAGATCAAGGGCAAGGACGCCTCCAAGTCTTGTCGCAGCGCCTGAAGATAGGCCCGTTCAGGCAAGTCGCCCTCGCCCTTCCACTCATGGGAGTTGAAATCACAGTAAGGGCATTTGCGCAAGCACCAGGGCAGGTGCACGTAAAGGGAGAGCGGGGGCAGACCGGTCAGGCTTAGGGTGCCGGGCCGCATCAGGTGCTGGATGTCCAGGTTCATGCGAACCAGCGCTCCTGCATCAAGGCCAACATTTGGCGCGCAGCTTGACCCCGATGACTGTTGGCATTCTTGACCTCCACCGGCAATTCGGCAAAGGTCTTGCCAAAGGACGGTATGAACATCACCGGGTCAAAGCCAAAGCCATTCGTGCCACGTGGCTCACGCGTGATCTCGCCACTGACGCGCCCCACCGCCACCAGGGGTTCGGGGTCGTCTGGATGGCGCAAGGCCACCAACGTGCTGACCAGGGCCGCGCGGCGTTGTGTGACATCTGCCATTTGCTCCAGCAGTGCGCGCACATTGTTGTCATCGCCCTTGGGGTAGCCAAAGCGGGTGGCGTAGTAGGCGGTCTGCACACCAGGCTCACCACCAAAGGCATCCACACACAGTCCCGCATCATCAGCCAGGGCAGGCAAACCGCTGAGGCGGCTGGCGTGTCGTGCCTTGGCCAGTGCATTCTCAATGAAGGTATGAAACGGTTCTTCAGCCTCGGGTATGTTCAGCTCGGCCTGGGAGATGAGTTGCACCCCCAGGGGCTCGAACATCTGTTGCAGCTCGGCCAGTTTGCCTCGATTGTTGGAAGCCAACAGCAATTGCTTCATGCGTTGATCAACCTTTGAGGGCTGCCTGCTGATGGGCAAACAACTCTCGAATGCCTTTGTCTGCCAAGTCCAGCAACGCATTCATGTCCTGACGCGAGAAGGCCACGCCTTCTGCGGTGCCCTGCACTTCCACAAAATTGCCATCGGCCGTCATCACCACGTTCATGTCGGTGTCACAGGTGGAATCTTCGGTGTACTCCAGGTCCAGCAGTGCCATGCCCTCGAGCATGCCCACGGAGATCGCCGCCACGGCCTGTCTAATGGGGGAAGCAGTCAGCTTGCCTTGTTGCATGAGCACATTGACCGCATCTTGCGCAGCCACGAATGCACCGGTGATACTGGCCGTTCGGGTGCCACCATCGGCCTGCAACACATCGCAGTCCAGATGAATAGTGCGCTCACCCAGGGCCTTCAGGTCAAACACGGCGCGCAGGGAGCGACCAATCAGGCGCTGGATTTCCTGCGTGCGGCCACTTTGCTTGCCTCGCGCGGCTTCACGGTCGCTTCGGGTATGGGTGGAGCGCGGCAGCATGCCGTACTCCGCCGTGACCCAACCCTCGCCGCTGCCTTTCTTGTGGCCGGGCACTTTTTCTTCCACCGAAGCCGTGCACAGCACACGGGTGTTGCCAAACTCCACCAGCACCGAGCCTTCGGCGTGAATGGTGTAGCCACGGGTGAGGCGCACGGGGCGCAGGGCATTGGCTTGCCGTTGTAAACGAGAAGCAGGAAGCGTTGCAGTCATGAAAATTCCGATGGGGACTAAGAGGACCAACCCCCGATTGTCCAGGATGTCCGAGGGGATGGCTGAGATAATGCGCTTTTACCGGAATCTTCCATGGCCACTCACAGCATGACCGGCTATGCCAGCGCCCAAGCGCCGCTGGCGTCCCCTGATGGCACCACGCCAGGCACCGGCCTGCGCCTGGGGCTAGACATCCGTTCGGTCAACAGCCGTTTTCTGGATCTGAGTTTTCGTTTGCCAGAGGAGTGGCGCGCGCATGAAGGCACCTTGCGCGAACTGCTGACGAAACGACTGCAACGGGGCAAGGTGGAGGTTCGAGCCTCCTTTGAGCAAGAGTCAGGGGCAACGCTTGCCAGCCCCTCGCCGCGACAGTTGCAACAATTACAGAACGTGCAAGACGCGGTACTGAGCTGGCTGCCCCATGCTGCACCACTGTCCGTGGCAGACGTGTTGCGATTGGGCAGCACACACGGCCGAACCCCGGAGGACGTGGGCCCCGCCCTGCTGGCACTAGCCAACACAGCACTGGAGGGTTTGTTGCAGGCACGCGCCCGTGAAGGCACCCGTCTGGCCAACACCCTGCTTGAACGAACGGCACAACTGCGTGCCCTGGCCCAGCAGGCGCAACCCCTCATTCCTCAACTGGTGGAGCAGCAGCGTCAAAAATTTCTGGAACGCTGGCGTGAGGCCATGGCACTGGGCGACAACGCCGTGCTCCCTGAAGCCGCGCAGGACCGGGCTTTGAGTGAAGCCACTGCATTTGCCATCCGTATTGATGTGGCCGAGGAACTCACCCGCCTGGCCGCACATCTGGATGAGATTGACGTTTTGCTCAAACCCCAAGGGCCAGCACGCAGCGTGGGCAAGCGACTGGACTTCCTGATTCAGGAACTGCACCGAGAGGCCAACACCCTGGGCGCCAAGTCCGCTTTACTGGAACTCACGCGCATCTCGATCGACATGAAAGTGCTGATTGAGCAGATGCGCGAGCAGGTGCAAAACCTGGAGTAAGTCCTGAAGTGAATCAGGCGCGTGCTTGCCTGCGCGCTCGCACCGCCTGTGCCAGCCCGTCCAACACGGGCACGGTCTGCTCAAAGCTGATACAGGCGTCCGTGATGGACACGCCGTACTGCAACGCCTGTCCGGCCTTCTGATCCTGACGCCCCTCGTGCAGGTGGCTCTCAATCATGAGGCCCATGATGCGTCGCTCTCCGCCCGCCACTTGCGCGGCCACCTCCTGGGCCACCTCGATTTGTTTGGCGTGCTGCTTGCTGCTGTTGGCATGGGACACATCCACCATGACTTGCGGCGCCAACCCTGAAGCCGCCAGCACCTGGCAGGTAGCCTCGACGTCGGCAGCCGAGTAGTTGGGCTGCTTGCCGCCACGCAAAATGACATGCACATCCTGATTGCCGCGCGTCTCGAAAATGGCGGCCTGGCCCATCTTGGTCATGCCCATGAAGGCATGGGGTGCACGCGCAGCCACCATCGCGTCAGCGGCCACTTTCACGCCGCCGTCGGTACCGTTCTTGAAGCCCACCGGGCAGGACAAGCCACTGGCCAGTTGTCGATGGCTCTGACTTTCCGTGGTGCGCGCGCCAATGGCACCCCAGGTCACCAGATCACTGATGAATTGAGGACTCAGCAAATCCAGAAATTCTGTGGCCACGGGCAAGCCCAGGTCCAGGATATCGAGCATCAGCTTGCGCGCCATCTCCAGACCTTCGTTCATGGCAAAGCTGCCGTCCAGATGCGGGTCGTTGATGTACCCCTTCCAACCCACGGTGGTGCGCGGCTTTTCAAAATACACCCGCATCACCACCAGCAGGTCTTGCGCGTGCCGCTCGGCCTCCACCTTCAGACGGCGCGCGTACTCAATGGCCTGGTCATGGTCATGAATGGAGCATGGCCCCACCACCACCACCAAGCGGTCATCCTGCCCTTGCAACACCTGCGATATGGCCAAACGTGAACGCTCCACCAAGGCCAGATGCGCCTGCGTGGCCGGCAAGCGTTCTTCCAGCAGCGCCGGCGTCATCAAGGGGCGCACGGAGGCAATGCGAGTGTCATCGATGCGGGTTTTGTCCTGGGTGGAAAGCATGGCGAAATCTGTCTGGAATGGGGGCCACAGTTTACTGTCACGCCGAGAGATAATGACGCTCTCTCACCCGTCGCACCTCCTTTGCATTCTCGACGCATGAATTCGTACCCCGGCAATCTTTTCGTGGTCGCCGCCCCCAGTGGGGCCGGCAAGTCCAGCCTGGTCAAGGCTCTCATGGAGCTGGATTCACGGGTTCAACCTTCGGTGTCACACACCACCCGCCGTCCGCGCGGCCAGGAAAAGCATGGGCGCGAGTATTTCTTCGTCTCCGAGGCTGAATTTGACGAGTTGGTCCAGGCCAAGGCCTTCATCGAGTGGGCGCATGTGCATGGACGCCGGTATGGCACCTCCCGTAAGGCCATAGAAGACCGCATGAACCAGGGGGCCGACGTCATTTTGGAGATCGACTATCAGGGCGCCTTGCAGATCCGCCAGGTGTTTGCCAATGCGGTCCTGATCTTCATCCTGCCCCCCAGCTGGGAAGAGCTGCGCTCGCGCCTGGACAACCGGGGCGAGGACAGCCCCGAGGTGATCGAGCTGCGCCTGAAAAACGCTGCCGAGGAGATGGCCCATGCCCCGGAATTCGACTACGTTATAATCAACGAGTTATTTGAGCGAGCCTTGTTCGACCTCAAAGCGGTTGTACACGCCCAGCGCCTCAAATTTGCGGCCCAGCGTCGCGCCCGGGCTGATGTATTTACAGCCCTGCATATCACCTGATTCCTCCTGGAGAGCCCATCATGGCACGCATTACTGTTGAAGACTGCCTTGAGCAGATCCCGAACCGTTTTCAACTGGTGCTGGCTGCCACGTACCGTGCCCGCATGCTGAGCCAGGGCCACACCCCCAAGATCGAGAGCAAGAACAAGCCTGCCGTGACGGCCCTGCGCGAAATCGCTGCAGGCAAGGTTGGCCTGGAAATGCTCAAGAAGGTACCGGGCTGATCCGCCCCCCAACCTCACCCTCCCATCGGGTTTCATGGTCCCGCGCCCTGCGGGTATCTGACGTCACCTTTGCATGGCCATCCCCCGGCCCTTTGTCCGGACAAGGGCTGACAAATGCCCCGTGCTGCGTGTAGAGTACAGCCATGAGCGCTGTCGTTCCTCCGCTTGCAGCTCCTGCCAGTCCCGCCGCCGTCAACGCGGCCGCGGCCAGCTTTGCTGCGCTGGTGGAAAAGCTGGAGTATCTGGGCACGGACGGCATTGATCTGGTCCGTCGCGCCTATCGCTACGCTGACCAGGCCCACCTGGGCCAAAAGCGCAACAGCGGCGAACCCTACATCACCCACCCGATTGCCGTGGCCGCCCAGTGCGCGGAATGGCGGCTGGACGCACAAGCCCTGGCGGCCGCCTTGCTGCATGACGCCATGGAAGATTGCGGCATCACCAAGCTGGACTTGTTGAATCACTTCGGGCCGCAAGTGGCCGAGCTGGTGGATGGCCTCACCAAGCTAGACAAACTGCAATTCACCACCCGTGAAGAAGGCCAGGCCGAATCGTTTCGCAAGATGCTGCTGGCCATGGCGCGCGATGTGCGCGTCATTCTCATCAAGCTGGCAGACCGTAGCCACAACATGCGCACCATGGGCGACATGCCGCGCAGCAAATGGGGCCGCATCTCGCGTGAAACGCTGGAGATTTACGCCCCCATCGCCAACCGCCTAGGCTTGAACCAGTGCTACCGCGAGCTTCAAGAGCTGTCATTTCGCTACCTCATGCCTTGGCGCCACAACGTGCTGCAAAAGGCTGTGCTGCGTGCTCGAAGCCGACGTCGCGATTTGCTGCAACGCGTGCAAAAGGAAGTGCAAACGGCCTTTGACAAGGAAGGCCTGACGGTTCGCATATATGGCCGGGAGAAAACGCTCTACTCTATCTATCGCAAGATGGATGGCAAACACCTGAGCTTTGCCCAAG
>VEQI01000181.1 GCA_018883305.1 Limnohabitans sp.
AAAGAAGGCATTCACCCCGCTTACCGCGACGTGTGCTTCATTGACCTGTCCAACGGTTTCAAGTTCGTGACCCGTTCTTGCGTCAACACCAAGGAAACCGTGAAGATGGACGACGGCCGCGAGCTGCCCCTCTTCAAGCTGGACACCTCCAGTGAGTCGCACCCCTTCTACACCGGCACGCAGAAGTCGGTGGACAACATGGGCGGCCGCGTGGAGCGCTTCCGCAACCGTTACGGCAAGACCGCTGCCAAGTAATTTCGCAGCGCTTTCCCACAAGGCAGCCCGGCACCGCCGCGCTGCCTTTGTTTTTATCCTCGCAGACCTTTTGCCCCCGCTGTGTCACACTCACGCGCTGTGAACCGCCCCACCCCCGCCATCGTTGCCCAGGACGCCGTGCGCCGACTGCCGCGTGTGGCGCTGTGGCTGTTTTGCCTGGCCTACCTGCTGCCGGGCTGGCTGGGTCGCGAGCCCTGGAAATCTCTGGACATGGGCGCCTTTGGCTACATGCTGGCCTTGGCGCAGGGAAACTCGTCCTGGTGGCAACCTTTGCTGTTGGGACAAGCGCCTGAAATCGACGCGCTCCTGCCTTACTGGCTGGGGGCCTGGTTCATCCAGCTCTCCCCCTCGGGCTGGGACTTGGCCCTGATGGCCAGAGTGCCGTTTCTGCTGCTGTCCGGCCTCACACTCGCGGGCACCTGGTATGGCGTGTACTACTTGGCCCGCGCACCACAAGCGCAGCCCGTGGCCTTTGCCTTTGGCGGGGAAGCCTCGCCCAAAGACTATGCCCGTACGCTGGCGGACGCCGGCCTGCTGGCGTTGATCGCCTGCCTGGGCCTGGCCCGCATGGCCCATGAAATCACGCCGTTGCTGGTGCAACTGGCCTGTGTCAGTCTGGTGTTTTACGGCGTGGCGGTGGTGGTGGCGCATCCTGGCCGAAGCCTGACCGCCTTTGCCCTGGGGGTGTTCGGCCTGACGTTGAGTGGTGCGCCCAGCCTGGCGCTGATCCTGGGCCTGGGCTCGGTCTTGCTGTGTCGCCTGGACCCCGAGGTGCAACAACGTCGGGCCTTACTGGGCCTGCTGCTCATTTGCGCCCTGGCAGCCCTGCTGGCGCAAGGGCTGGACCTGTGGCGCTGGCGCCTGGTCAGCCTGCCCCAGGAAGCCGCCGCCTGGCGCAGCCTGTTGCGGCTGATGATGTGGTTCACCTGGCCCACCTGGCCCCTGGCGCTGTGGACGATCTGGCGCTGGCGCGGTCACTGGACCACCATCCGCTGGAGCCGGCATCTGATGATTCCGCTGTGGTTTGCCACGCTGGCGCTGGTGACGTCCGTCATGACGGGCTCACCAGACCGGACCCTGCTGCTGGCGCTGCCTGCCCTGTCCGCCCTGGCCGCGTTTGCCTTGCCCACCCTGCGCCGCAGCGTGAAGGCATTGATCGACTGGTTCACCCTGCTGTTTTTCAGCGGCTGCGCCCTGGTGATCTGGGTGGTGTGGGTGGCCATGCAAACCGGTTGGCCCGCCCAGCCAGCCGCCAACGTGACCCGCCTGGTGCCGGGCTTTGATCCCCGTTTCGGTCCGCTGGCATGTGCCGTGGCCCTGCTGGCCACTGGCGTCTGGTGCTGGCTGGTGCGCTGGCGTGTGGGCCGCCACCGGGCGGCACTGTGGAAAAGCCTGGTGCTACCCGCAGCCGGCGCGGCGTTGTGCTGGTTGTTGTTGATGACGCTGTGGTTGCCCATGCTGGACTTTGCTCGCAGCTACGCGCCTTTGGTGCGCAACGTGGTGACCCTGATGGGCCCAACCGAGTGTGTTCAGGTGCATGGGCTCACCCAAGGTCAGATGGCCGCGTTTGCCTACCATGGGCGGTTGCGACTCGAACCCCTCGTCACGACCTCGGAATCCGCCCCCTCGTGCCCTTGGCTGATTGTGGACTCTGATGCCCTGCCCGCCCTGGCAGGCAGCACCTGGCTTGCGCCCTGGACCCGGGTGCAGACCGTGCGCCGCCCCTCGGACGACAACGAGGATGTGGTGCTGTGGCGCCGCACTACCCGCAGGGCGCCATGAATGAGCGCGGCCTGATTGTCCGACAAGCGGGCACCGTACTGGTCGGCCAGGTGGCGGTGGTGGCTTTTGGTGTCATTGACACCCTGGTGGCTGGGCGTCACTCCGAAGCGGCCCTGGCAGCGTTGTCGGTGGGGTCAGCGGTCTACATCACCGTCTTTGTCATGTTGATGGGGCTTCAGCAAGCCTTGCTGCCTGTCCTGTCAGAACTGCACGGCGCCAATCGCCCGGACGAAGTGGGTCGGCAGTTCCGGCAATCGCTCTACTTGTGGGCCCTCAACTCGGTGGTGGGCATGCTGGCCTTGCTCTGGCCCGCCCCTCTGCTGCACTGGACCGATGTGCCCGAGGCCCTGCAACCAGCGGTGCATGACTACTTGCGCATTCTGGCCTGGTCATTGCCGCCGGCGCTGTTGTTTCGTCTTTTCAGCACGCTGAATCAAAGCCTGGGCCGCCCCAAGTCGGTGACCTGGATCCAGGTCATGGCGCTGGGCCTGAAAGTGCCCCTGTCGTTCCTGTTGGCCCTGGGCGCGGGTGACTGGGCTGGGTGGGGCCTGGCTGGATGTGCCTATGCCACCTTGGCCGTCAACAGCGCCATGATCTTGATGGCCGCTTACTTGCTGCGTCAACGTGCGTTTTATGAGCCGTATCGGCTGTGGCACCGACTGGAAAAGCCGGATCGACGGGTGTTGTGGCAACTGGCTCGCCTGGGAATTCCGAATGCCTTGTCCGTGACCGTGGAGGTCACCTCGTTCACGCTGATGGCGCTGTTCATTGCCCGTCTGGGCACGGTGGCGTCGGCCAGCCATCAGATCATGACCAGCCTGGCGGCGCTGGTGTACATGGTGCCGTTGTCGTTCGCCATCGCCACCAGCGCCCGTGTGAGCTACTGGCTGGGTGCGCAACAGCCGCGTGAAGCCATCCGTGCCACGCGCGACGGCTTTGTGCTGGTCGTGGGTTTTGCGCTGGTGCTGGCCGTCATGATCCTGAGCTTGCGCTCCCCGATTGCCCAGGCCTATACGCGCCAGCCGGCCGTGGCGTTGATGGCCAGCGGCATGATGGCCTGGCTGGCGTTGTATTTGCTGGCTGACGCCATCCAGGTGATGTGCTTTTTCCTGTTGCGCTGCTACCGCGTCACGCTGGCGCCCTTGATGATTTACAGCGTGTTGCTCTGGGGTTTCGGCCTCTCGGGCGGCTATCGGCTGGCGTATCAGGGCTGGGGGCCCTGGTCCGCCTGGCAACATCCGGTGGCGTTCTGGATCACCAGCAGTTGTGCGCTGGTGCTGGCCTCAGTCCTGATGGCCACGCTCTTGCGCTGGACTCAGCGCAGCCGTGAAGCCCGCGTGCAAGTCGGCTGAATCCACAAAGCGCTCCAGCGGCAAGTGAAATGCAAAGCGTGAGCCCTGTCCGGGCACGCTGCTGATGTGCATCTGACCCCCATGGCGCTGCACCACATGCTTGACGATGGCCAGCCCCAGACCCGTGCCCCCGGTCTCTCGCGAGCGGCTTCGATCCACGCGGTAGAACCGCTCGGTCAGGCGCGGCAGGTGCTCCGGGGCAATGCCAGGCCCATTGTCCTGAACCCAGAACTCCACGCCCTGTGGAGCATGCATGCGCCAGCCGATCTCCACCCGACCGCCTGCAGGCGTGTAACGCAAGGCATTGCTGATCAGGTTGGACATGGCACTTTGCAACTCGGCGCGCGCGCCGGCCACCGACGCGGCCTGCAAGGCCGGGTCGAAACTCAGCGCCAGGGTATGCGTGAGGCTGGCCTCCTCATGGGTGCCACCAGCCAGTACACGTGCATCTTGCACACAGGCTTGCCAGAGGGAGGCCACCGGCGTGCGTTCACTCATGCCCGGCAAGGGACTGCCTTCCAGCCGAGACAGGGTGAGCAAGTCGGACACCAATGTCTGCATGCGGTGCGACTGCTGCGACATCAGTCCCAGATACCGCGCCCGCTCGTCCTCGGACAAAGGCAAGGTCTGCAGCGTTTCGATGAAGCCAGACAGCACCGTCAGCGGTGTTCGAATTTCATGCGACACATTGGCCACGAAATCGCGCCGCATGGTTTCAGCCTGCTCCAGCGCAGTGATGTCACGGCTGAGCAGCAACCGATGACCATCCCCAAAGGGGAACCACTGCAGTGCAATCCGCAAGGGCGCATGCGGCTGGCTCAAGCGGGCGGTCATCACCAACCCCTGTGCGCCGCTGGCACCTTGCATGAAGGCATTGAACAGCGGGTCACGCACCATGTTCGTCACCAATTGCAGACGGTCACGTTGCGCATCCAGGCCCAGGTGTTCTGCGGCAGTCTGGTTGCACCACTCGATGTGGTTACCTTCATCCAGCAGCAACACCCCGTTGGGCGAGGCCTGGATGGCCGCCGTCAGACGCGCCAGGCGGTCATCACTGCGTTGAATGTCCTGCCGCAAGCGACGATGCAGACGACGCACTCGATCGGCCACCTCGCCCCACAGCCCCCAGTGCGTGGGCAGATCCTGCAGCTCCTCACGCAACACCCAGCGCAACACGCGCTGGCCACGCCACACGTCCAACACCACCCACAAGCTGGCGCTCAGCACCGCGCCGGCGGTGGCGCCTTCCCACATGGGCCACCAGGGCTGCCACCAGGCGCCCGCCAACGTGCCAACCACCAGCATCAAAAAAAAGGTGAACAGGCGAGACAACATACAACGGTTGATGCCCTCAGGCCTGATCAGGCACTTGTCTGACCTGCTCGGCCAGGCGCTCGGCGCAGTCCTGTGCCAAACGTGCGTCATCGGCTTCCACCATCACACGCACCAGCGGCTCGGTCCCACTGGGACGGATCAGCACGCGTCCACGTGCGCCCAGTTCTGCCTCCACCGCACGAATGGCTTCTTGCAAAGGCGCATGCTGCTTCCATGCCTGCCCCGCGCGCAACCGCACATTGATGAGCGTTTGCGGATACAACACCACCTCTTGCAACAAGGCCGCCGGGCGCTGTCCACGCCGCACGCAGGCTTGCAGCACTTGCAAGGCACTCACCAGACCGTCACCGGTGCTGTGCTTGTCCAGCACCAGCAGATGGCCCGAGCTTTCGCCGCCCAGCAACCAGCCACGGCGGTCCAACCCCTCCAGCACGTAGCGGTCACCCACCGCCGCACGTGCCATGTCCACGCCACGACGACGCAGCGCCACTTCAATGGCCAGGTTGGTCATCAAGGTGCCCACCACGCCCGGTACGGCCTCACCGCGATGCAGGCGATCATCGGCCAGCAGATACAACAATTCATCGCCATTGAACAGACGACCTTCGTGATCCACGATTTGCAGACGATCCGCATCGCCGTCCAGCGCAATGCCCAGATCGGCGCGTCGCTCCAGCACCGTTTGACGCAGCAACTCCGGATGGGTGGCGCCTACGCCCTGGTTGATGTTGAGGCCATCCGGGGCACATCCCACCGTGATGACCTCTGCCCCCAACTCATGGAACACCTTGGGTGCAATGTGATAGGCCGCACCATGCGCCGCATCCACCACCAGGCGCATGCCTTTGAGGGTGAGATCGGACGGAAAGGTGCTCTTGCAAAACTCGATATAGCGGCCCGCCGCATCATCCAGGCGACGCGACTTTCCCAGCGTGGCCGAATCCACCCACTGCGGCGCTTCGTCCATGGCGGCTTCCACCGCCAGTTCCCAGGTGTCGTCGAGCTTGCTGCCTTGCGCGCTGAAAAACTTGATACCGTTGTCCTGGAAGGGGTTGTGGCTGGCGCTGATCACCACCCCCAGGCTGGCGCGCTGCGCGCGCGTGAGATAGGCCACGCCCGGCGTGGGCAGCGGTCCCAGCAAGACCACGTCCACCCCCGCCGAGTTCAGCCCCGACTCCAGTGCCGACTCCAACATGTAGCCGGAAATACGGGTGTCCTTGCCAATCAACACCGTGGGCCGGGCTTCGGTTCGACGCAGGACACGACCCACCGCATGCCCCAGGCGCAACACAAAATCCGGCGTGATGGGCGACTGCCCCACCGTGCCTCGAATCCCATCCGTGCCAAAGTATTTACGTGTCATTTTGATATTCGAAAAAGGTTGCCCGCATTGTCTCAGACCTGCTGACGCACCGCTTGCCACACTTGCAACGCGGCCACCGTATCAGCCACGTCGTGCACACGCACCAAGTGGGCACCGCGCTCCACGGCCAGCACGGCCGCCGTCACGGAAGGCACCAAGCGCTGCGCCACCTCCCGGCCGGTGACGGCACCCAGGGAGGATTTACGTGACCACGCAGCCAACAGTGGAAAGCCCATGGACAACAGTGCAGACTGTTCACGCAGGAGCGCAAAGTTCTGCGCCACGGTTTTGCCAAACCCAATGCCCGGATCGATGCAAATGCGTGAAGGTGCCACACCGGCTTGTAACAGCGCATCCGCGCGCGCGCGCAGAAAATTGCAGACCTCAGGCACCACCTCGCCATCCATGGGCGCGCGTTGCATGGTTTGGGGCTCGCCATGCATGTGCATCACGCACACACCGCAGGATGAGGCTGCCGCACAGGTCAGCGTCCCCGGCTGGCGAAACCCCCAGATGTCGTTGAGGATGTCGACCCCCAACGCCAGGGCGCGCTGCATGGTGGCCAGTCGGTAGGTATCCACCGACACGGGCACCTGCCATCGCATCAACTCTTGCAGCACAGGCGCCAGTCGTCGCCACTCCTCGTCATCGCTCAGAGGCTCGGCACCGGGACGAGAGGACTCTGCGCCAAGGTCCAGGATATCCGCCCCTTCACGCACCAACTGCTCGGCGTGGCGCAAGGCCGCCGTGGCATCCAGGTAGCGACCACCATCGGAAAAAGAGTCAGGGGTCAGGTTGACGATCCCCATGACACGAGGTCGGTCCAAGTCGAGACGAAACCGCGTGGTCTGCCAGAAAGACACATGGGGCCGAAGCCCCATGTCATGCGTGTG
>VEQI01000182.1 GCA_018883305.1 Limnohabitans sp.
TCGGCTTCCTGTTGGACGCGCTGCAGTACGGCGCACCGCCCCACGGCGGTCTGGCCTTCGGTCTGGACCGTATCGTGACGCTCATGACCAAGGCCGAGTCGATTCGTGACGTGATCGCCTTCCCCAAGACCCAGCGTGCCCAGTGTCTGCTCACCCAGGCACCGTCGCCGGTGGATGAAAAGCAGTTGCGCGAGTTGCATATTCGTCTGCGCAACCCGGCAGGCGCCGCCGCCTGATCCCCATGGCACAGCCCTTTGGTCTGGCGGGGGTCATGGGCTGGCCCGTGTCGCACTCGCGTTCACCGCTCATGCACAACCTCTGGTTGAAGCAGCACGGCATTCAGGGCGTGTATGTGCCGCTGCCGGTCCAGCCCGAGCGTCTGGCCGATGCCTTACGTGGCCTGCCGGCCCTGGGCTTTGCCGGTTGCAACCTGACCATTCCGCACAAGGTGGCGGCCATGGCGCTGGTGGATGAGATTGACCCTTTGGCCCGTCGCATGGGTGCCATCAACACCGTGGTGGTGGGACCGGATGGGCGATTGAAGGGATTCAACACTGATGGCTTCGGTTTCTGGCAAAGCCTGATCGATGCCCAGCCGCAATTCCGTGCTGAAGCCGGCCCGGTGACTGTGCTGGGTGCCGGTGGCGCTGCGCGCGCTGTGGTGCTGAGTTTGCTGGAGCGCGGCGCGCCTCGCATCCGCCTGCTCAACCGCACCGAAGCCAAAGCGCAGCAACTGGCGGCGGAGTTGGGCAGTGTTGAGGCACTGGGGGCGATCGATGTGCTACCTTGGTCGCAGCGTGATGCGGCGCTGGAAGGCTGTGCACTCCTGGTCAACACCACCAGTCTGGGCATGCAAGGTCAGCCCGAGCTGGCCATGCGACTGGACGCCTTGCCCCCGCAGGCTCTGGTGTGTGACGTGATTTATGTGCCCCTGGAAACGCCGTTGTTGAAGCAGGCGCGGGCGCGTGGCCACGTCACGGTGAATGGCCTGGGCATGCTGATGAATCAGGCGCGCCCGGCCTTTCAGGCCTGGTTTGGCGTGATGCCCGAGATCACCCCCGAGTTGCAACAGGCCATGCTGGCGACGCTGTAAACGCCAAGGGGCTCCAATGAGCCCCTTGTGCGATGTGCAGGATGGCCGCGGGGCCATCCGTGACAAGATCACTTGACGGCGGCCAGTGCCTTTTCAGCTTTGTCCACCAGCGGTGCGCCCACCTGGGGCTTCCACTTGTTATAGACCGAGCGCGTGGCATTGACGAACTGCTCACGCTGTGCGGCATTCAGGGTGGTGATCTTCACGCCCAGGCCTTCGATGTCCTTGAGCAAGGGGCGGCCGGCTTCCACCAGACCCGCACGGGCCAAAGCGATTTCTTGTTTGCCAGCATCCACCGCAGACTTGCGAACGATCTCGCGATCTTCCGGCGTCCAGCTGTTCCACACGTCCTTGTTCACCACGAACACCAGCGGGTCGATCATGTAGCCCCACATGGTGACGTGCTTCTGACCCACGGTGTGCAGCTTGGCAGCGGTAAAGATGGAGACGGGGTTCTCTTGGCCGTCGATGGCACCCGAGGACAGCGCGGGTTGTGCGTCAGCCCAGCTCATCTGCACCGGGTTGGCACCCAGGGCGGTGAACATTTCCAGGAACAGGGGGGAGCCCACCACACGAATCTTCAGACCCTTGAGGTCGGCCGGCGAGGCGATGTCGCGCTTGGAGTTGGTGAGTTCGCGGAAACCGTTTTCACCCCAGGCCAGCGGCATCACGCCAGCCTTGTCCAGAATGGAGAACACATCCTTGCCCACTTCGCCACCCGTCAGCGCGTCCAGCGAGGCGTAATCCTTGATCAGGAAGGGCAGGGAGAACAGGTTGAGCTCTTTCACCTGGGGCGACCAGTTGATGGAGGAGCCAATCGCCATGTCGATCACGCCCTGACGGATGGCGGTGAACTCGCGCGTCTGGTCGCCACCCACCAGCGACACGCCTGGGTAAAGCTTGATGTTGATGCGCCCGTTGGTGCGCTCTTTCACCAGGTTGGACCAGATCTCGCCGCCCTTGCCCCAGGGGAAAGCCGTGCCCACCACCAATGACAGCTTGTACTCAGCCTTGTAGCCTGGCGGCAGCTGGGGTGCTTGCTGGGCTTGCGCGACATGCCAGCCCATGCCCAGACCGAGGGCCAGTGCGCCGACCAGACGGCGGGTCAGCGAGGTATTGAACAATTTCATGAAATCTCCTAGGACAGTGATCAAGGGGAGGAGCGTCTGCGGCGCTCCTGAAAGCATCATGGGTGGCCGCCATGGCCACGCACACGGGACATTGTGCACCAGCCAGCGGGACTGCCCGCCGCCAGAAGGTCAGAGCACTTCGTAAACGTCGTAGGTGGGGCCGCTGGCTTGGCGGAACCCAGTGCTCACGAACATGGCGCGGTTGAGCCAGCCGTATTTTTCAGAGGCGGTTTCAAAGCTGGGCAGGGCGCGGAAGTAGTAGCTGGACGGATCCACCGCCTCGCCACGACCCAGACGCTCCATGACCTCCTTGGGGCCATGGCGCATGCCACGGTAAGACATGTAGATCAACTGCTTGTCGTCGGTTTCCAGCGTCAGGCGCACATCCAGCATCAGCACGCCGTCGTTGCGCAGCAGCAGCCAGTCGCCCCCTGGGGCCGGCTGCACCGTGCCGCGCAGGCGTTCACCCTGGAAGGTGCCGCCGCTCACATGCGCAATCTTGCGGCCGCCTTGTGGTGTGTTGCCCACATCCACAATGCTGGGCACGCTCAGCACGATCTGGAAAACGTGACGGGTCTGGATCATGTCATCTCCTGTTCTTTGGGGTTGAGAGGTTGGAAAACGGGTATCAAGTCTGGGCCGTGGTCTCGCCCGCCATTTGACGGGCGGCTGCCTGTTGGCGACGGCGCTCGGTGTGCAAAATGGTCAGGCCACTGCCCACCAGCAGGGCAATGCCGATCCAGGCGAGCAGGTTGGGCATCTCGTCCCACAGCACATGGCCGATCAGCAGGGCAAACAGCAAGCCGCTGTAGCGGAACGGGGCGATCACGCTGACGTCTCCGCTGCGCATGGCCAGAATCAGGGTGTAGTAACCCGAGCACAGGAACACAGCCGCCAGCCCCAGTTGCAGCACAGCGCTGAGTGGCACCGGCTGCCAGGTCTGGAACAGGGAAAGCGTGCCGGCCAGGATCGTCACCATCCAGGCCGTAGAGAGTGAAATCAACACCGCAGGCACATGGGCCGGGATGCGTCGTGTCAGCAAGTCGCGGGTGGCATGCAGGAGGGTCCCCAAAAGGGCAAGCAGGGTGTAGGTGTTGAACGTGTCGCCCGCAGGTTGGATCACCAGCAGCACGCCCCCAAAGCCGGTCAGCACGGCCAGTCCGCGTATCAGGGTGACGCGTTCGCGCAGCCACCACATGGCCATCAGAATGGCAAACAAGGGGGATGCCAGATTGATGGCCGTGGCCTGGCCCAGTGGCAGGTGAAACACGGCCGTGAGATACACCAGGGAGGCCACGCCGTCGAGCAAGGCCCGCAGCCACAGCGCCCGATCGCGCATCTGTGGCACTTGCCGCAGCAGACCCATGCCCTGGGCGACGGCCAGCATCAGGGCCGTGGCCATCAGGCCGCGCACAAATATCAGCTGCCCCGAGGACAGCGTGCTGCTCACATGCTTGACCAGGGCATCGTTGGCCACGAAGCAGGCCATCGACAGGCTCATGGCGAGGATGCCGCGCCGGTTGACCGACACAAGGTGCAGCTGTTGATGGGCGTCGGAAGAGGACATGCCTCGCCATCATAGGGCCGTGGCGGGTTGTTGCGTTGCAGCATGCGTCGCTGGCGCGGCAGGGATAGGGATACGAGGTGCGACAGGTCAGGCGGTGCATGCTTGTCGTGCCGGCTGCAACCCTGATCCAACCTGTGTAAGCTTGTCAATCACACGCCCGATCACCCATGAAGTCCAATTCCGCCCCCGTGTCCGTGCCACGCCCCTACAAGATCCCGCTGTCGGTGCTGGTGGTCATTCACACTCCGGCACTGGAGGTGCTGTTGATTCGCCGGGTGGATGTGGGAACCTGGCAGTCCGTCACTGGAAGCAAGGATTTTCCGGACGAGCCCTGGCAAGACACCGCGTGCCGCGAAGTGGCGGAGGAGATCGGCCTGGATGCCCGTTCGCCCGAATGCGAGTTGCTGGACTGGGGATTGGAGAACCAGTACGACATTTATCCTCGCTACCAGCACCGCTACCCACCCGGCGTCACGCGCAACACCGAACGCGTGTTTGGACTGCGCGTGCCGGCCGTGCAGCCTGTCGAGTTGAACCCGCGTGAACACACGGCTTACCAATGGCTGCCTTGGCGCGAAGCGGCTGACACGGTGTTTTCGCCCTCCAATGCCGAGGCCATTCTGTGGCTGCCGCGCTGGCAATCCGGCGGACATTTGCGCTGACGCACCCTGGCCGTCTTGGCCTTGGCGCACAATCTCGTCATGGATCGATTGCGTGTCGCCACTTACAACATTCACAAGGGCGTGCAGGGGGTAGGCCCGGCCCAGCGCCTGGAAATTCACAACCTGGGGCTGGCGGTGGAGCAATTCGATGCGGACATCATTTGTTTGCAAGAGGTGCGCGGTTTCCACCGGCGCCATGCCCGCCGGTTTGAACGCTGGCCCAGCGAACCCCAAGCCGACTATCTGGCGCCGCCCGGGTACCACGCCATTTACCGAACCAACGCTGTGACCCGACACGGTGAGCATGGCAACGCTGTGCTGACCCGCTGGCCCGTGCTGACCCATCAGCATGAAGACGTGTCCGATCACCGGCTGGAGCAGCGAGGCTTGCTGCATGTGGTGGTGGCCTGTCAGGCGGTGCAGGTGCATGTCATCGTGGTGCACCTGGGGTTGCTGGCAGGTAGTCGTCGTCGCCAGGTTGAGCAGCTCAAGCGCTTTATTGTGCGGGAAGTGCCTGCGCAGGCGCCTTTGCTGGTGGCCGGTGATTTCAACGATTGGGGGCAAAGCCTGGCGCCCGCGCTGGGGCTGGCGGGTTTGAACAGCCCCCCAGCGGGCGTGGCCACTTTTCCATCTCGCATGCCTCTGGTACAACTGGATTACATCTATGCCCGCGGCTTGCGCTCCGAGCACAGCTTTGCGCCACACGGCCCGGCCTGGGGCCGTTTTTCCGACCATTTGCCCCTGATCACCGATTTCAGTTGGCCCCATGAGCGCTCCAGCGAGTCCCTCTCTGAACCCGTCGGCGAGCTCACGCGCTGATCACCGGCTGCAGCTGCTGGAAGGCAGTCGTGCCCTCTTCCCGGCCCTGGTGGCAGCCATGGCACAAGCGCGTGAGGACATTCTGTTTGAAACCTACATCTTTGATTTTCATGGTGACAGCCTGACCGTGGCCGAGGCACTGGCGCAAGCGGCTGAACGCGGGGTACAGGTGCGGGTGGTGCTGGACGGGGTGGGGACCCCCAAGATTCCTCAGCGCTGGGTGCAACGCTGGTCCGAGGCTGGCGTGAACTGGCGTGTTTACGAGCCGCTGGGGTGGGTGGGGCTGGCCTTGCCCACGCGCTGGCGACGGCTGCATCGCAAGCTGTGCGTGGTGGATCGTGTGGTGGCTTTTTGCGGGGGGATCAATCTCCTGGATGACTTTCACGACCCGCACCAACGCGCTCGGTTGGCCCATCCCCGACTGGACTTTGCGGTGCAAGTCCATGGGCCCATGGTGCACGCGGTTCACGCCACCATGACCCAATTGTGGTGGCGCATGCAACTGTCACAGCAATTGCGGCATACCCAGATGAGCGAGGCCCTGGAGACCTTGCGTGAACATGAGGCAGGTCCGTTGCCCGTCTCCCGGGGGCGTTACCGGCTGGTGCTGCGTGACAACCTGCGTCACCGGCGCAGCATCCAGCGCAGCTATTTGCAGGCCATTGGGCGTGCCAAGCATGAAATCCTGATTGCCAATGCTTTTTTTCTGCCGGCAGGCAAACTCCGCCGAGCCCTGGTGCGGGCTGCCCAGCGCGGGGTCAAAGTCCGTCTGCTGTTGCAGGGGCATTACGAATACCTGCTGCCTTACCGTGCCTCGCGCCAGGTCTATGGTCCCCTGCTGGCGGCTGGCGTGGAGATTCGGGAATACACCCCGAGCTATCTGCACGCCAAGGTGGCGGTCATCGACTCACGCTGGTTGACCGTGGGGTCGTCCAACCTTGATCCATTGAGCCTGTTGCTGGCGCGTGAGGCGAATGTGGTGGCTCAGGCCCCGTCGGTGGCGGCGGATCTGCGTCGGGCTTTGATGCAGGCGATGGATCAGGGGGGGCGTTTGATCGGACCCCATGACCATGAAGGGCGAACCTGGGGCCAGCGCCTGCTGGATTGGACGGCCTACTCACTGATGCGGATGGCGATATTTCTCACAGCCAGGCGTTACTGACCGTTGGGGGACGTGCTTGGCGAACGCCACCCTGTTGACAGAGGGTGCATCTGTCGGCTGTTAGGATGGTGGGATGTTGAAGAAAGCCAGGCCCGCCATGAGTGACGTCGACCAGGGAACGCCCGTCTCGGTGAAGATCCGCGAAAGACTGCTTGCGGCAAACAAGCGTTTTCACTCCAACGACAACATTGCCGAGTTTGTTCAGCCCGGCGAGCTGGCATCCATTCTGGATGAGGTGGAGGAAAAAATGCAGGCGGTGCTCGACAGCCTGGTCATTGACACCGCCCACGACCACAACACCAGCGACACCGCCCGTCGGGTGGCCAAGATGTTTGTGCAGGAGGTGTTTCGTGGCCGCTACGTGCCGGCACCCACCATCACCGAATTCCCCAATGCCGAGCACCTCAACGAGTTGATGATCGTCGGGCCCATCACGGTGCGCAGTGCCTGCAGTCACCATTTTTGCCCGGTGATCGGCAAGATCTGGATTGGTGTGCTGCCCAATGAGCACACCAACGTCATCGGCCTGTCCAAGTACGCCCGTCTGGCCGAGTGGGTGATGGGC
>VEQI01000183.1 GCA_018883305.1 Limnohabitans sp.
GGTGGAGCAAGATGCGGCACTGGTGAAAGCCTTGCAAGCCACGGTGCAGCGCCTGCAAGCGACCGAGCAGGTCTCTGTCCGTCGCGGAGATGGCCTGGCCTGGCTGCGTGGGCTGCCACTGGCGAGTGTGGACCTGGTGCTGCTGGATCCCCCCTTTGATGCCAATTTGTTCGAGTCAGCGTTGACCGCCGCGCGTCCGTGTCTGCGCACCACGGGCTGGCTCTACCTGGAGGCGCCACAAGCCTGGCAAGAAGAGGCGCTGACGGCGCTGGGGTACACCCTGCATCGGCATTTGAAAGCAGGTGCTGTTCACGCCCATCTGCTGCAACCGCTGGCTTGAGGCCGCCCTGACCGGGTGTTGAGCACTGCATAATGGACCACATCATTTCCCTGTAGAAGGAAGATCGCATGTCGTCTCCGGTCATTGCCGTGTATCCCGGCACCTTTGATCCCCTCACGCTGGGTCACGAAGACATCGTGCGCCGTGCGGCGCGCATGTTCGATCGGGTGGTGATTGCCGTGGCCATGGCACATCACAAGAAGACCTTGTTCACCTTGCCCGAACGTCTTGCACTCACCCGCGAAGCCATGGCCGACTGTCCCAACGTGGAAGTCGATGCCTATGACGGTCTGGTGGTGGACTACCTGGCCAAGCGAGGTGCGACCGTGATGGTACGTGGCGTTCGCTCAGTCACGGACTTTGATTACGAGTTTCAACTCGCCGGCATGAACCGGCGTTTGTCACCCGAGGTGGACACGGTGTTGCTCTACACCCAGGATGTGCACCAATGCGTGTCCAGCACCCTGGTGCGCGAGATCAACATGCTGGGTGGCGACGTGGAGCAGTTTGTCTCACCCGTGGTGTATCGCCGCTTGCTGGACAAACGTGCGGGTGTGCAGCGCGCATGAAGTCCGTTCGGCTGCTCTTGATTCGACACGGCGAAACGGACTGGAACCGTGCCCTGCGGTTTCAGGGTCAGATCGATGTGCCGCTCAATGCCATGGGGCTGGAGCAAGCGCGGCGTGTCGGCCAGCGGCTGGCCGCCCTGCATCGCCGCGGGGAAGCGGCTGTCCCCGATCTGCACAGCAGCGACTTGCAGCGCGCCGTGCAGACGGCCACCCCGATCACCTGGGCCACGCATGAGCGCACCGACGGGGGAGAGCCACATGCGCAATCCGTGCCGCTCAACACCCTGCGTGCTTTGAGGGAGCAACATTTTGGCGTGTTCGAAGGCAACACGGCCAGTGACAACCAAACCCGGCATCCCGACCTGTGGGACCAGTGGAGACGCTTTGACGCGAACTTTGCCTTGCCCGGTGGTGGCGAGAGCACCCAGGCTTTTCACGACCGCGTGATCACGGCCCTGCTGGACCTTTGCCAACAAACCGACTGTGCCGATTTGACGGTGGTCACGCACGGTGGCGTGCTGGACATGGTGTGGCGACACGCCCGCAATGAAACCCTCCACGGTCCCCGTCGTTGCGACATTCCCAACGCCGGCTTGAACCGTGTGCGCGTGGAAGCAGGTCGCTTCCACATCGAGCACTGGGGCGATGTGCAGCACTTGGCGGGCATGCCGCCACAACCGGTCTACCGCACCACGGACGCGGCGTTGCCGCCTCTCGCAAAGCCTTGATGCCAGGGGGGCTGTCAGGCCACCGGCGATAATCGCGCCATGGCTTTGATGATCACCGACCAATGCATCAACTGTGATGTGTGCGAACCCGAGTGCCCCAACCAGGCGATCTCGCTCGGGCCGGAGATCTACGAGATCGATCCGGCGCGCTGCACCGAATGCGTGGGGCATTTTGAGGAGCCCCAGTGTGTACAGGTCTGCCCCGTGGCTTGCATTCCGGTGAATCCGGCGCATGTCGAATCCCGCGAGACACTGTGGGAAAAATACCGGCGTCTGCAGCAGGCCTGACCGTCCGACCCGGCTCAGCCCAGACGCCAGGCCGGTCTCCAAGTTTCAGAGTTTCACAGATAGATCTTCTGGAGCAAACTCAACAAGGTGCTGCGCTCGTCGGCACTCAGTCGTTTGGTCACATCCAGCTCCAACTGGCTGGCAGTCTTCTCTGCCTTGGTCATCAAAGCAGCCCCTTCCTGGGTGGGATGCAGGCCCATCGCTCGGCCATCATGCGGATGGGGCATGCGCACAATCAAGCCGCGTTTGACCAGCGACTGTACCAGGCCCACCAGGTTGGGCGGCAGGATGTTGAGCGCTGCACACAACTGGCGCGAGGTGATGCCCGGGTTGTGCAGCACCAGGGACAGCACGGAAAACTCCACCGGCTTGAGGTCGTACACCGCCATGCGTTCAAGAAACACACTGATGATGCTCAAAGCCGCACGGCGGGCGTTGTAGCCCATCAGGGTTTCCAGATACCGTGAGTTGATGGTGTCGATCACGGCCGTCTCGGCCGATCGAGAGGAGGCGCTGACAGCGCGGGTAGCCGGCGCACGCACGCGCGTGGCTTTCCGAGCTGGTGCTTTGGCGGCAGGGGCGCGCGTGGCAGGCATGGCGTGTGGAGGACTCAAAACACGGGAGCGCGGGGCACTTCAGGCGGTGGCATGGGTGTGCACCAAACCGTGGATGATACCCACGCGCATGGCGCTTTCGGGCAGCACCCAGGTGCGCAAGGCCTGCAACGGTGCCTGCCAGCGCGTGGCTCGCTCAGGCGTGTCAGCGGGCAGTTGTGCGTCGATGCGTTGCCAGGCCCAGTCCAGCAAGACCAGGGTGAGCGCCCGCAGGTAATCGTCCGCCACTTGGAACGGCAAGGTGGCATTGACCGAGGCAGCCTGCACCACCGTGGCGGTGCAGCTGCGCAGTTGCTCCAGGCGCTCACGGCCTGCGGCATCCAGGTCCGTGGCGATTTCATCCAGCAACGCATTCAATGAGGCGGCACCATCCGGCACGATCTTGCGCGCCAGCAAGTCGATGGCTTGAATTTCGTTGGTGCCTTCGTAGATCATGGCCACCCGCGCATCCCGCAGGATTTGCTCGATGCCCCACTCGCGGACATAGCCGTGTCCACCAAACACTTGCAGGCATTCGCTGCCACCGTGGAAAGCCTGATGGGTCCAGGCGGCTTTCAGCACCGGCGTGACCAGGGCACACCAGCGCTGCGCAGCGGCGGACTCCTCGGGGTTGCCGTGACGAATACGGTCCAGCTCCAAGCCGGTGCGGTACGCCAGCACACGTCCACCATCCACCCAGGCACGCTGCGTGTCCAGCATGCGGCGAACGGCGGGGTGCTCGATGATGAAGTCGGCTTCAGCCGGACTGGCGCGGCGACCCGGGGCACGCATCTGGCGGCGCTCACGCGCATACGCATCCGCTTTTTGCCAGGCGGCATCCAGCAGACCAATGCCTTGCATGGCCACATGCAGGCGCGCGGCGTTCATCATGATGAACATGGCATTCAGGCCCTTGCCCGGTTGACCGACGATCCAGCTGGCAGCATCGTCAAAGCGCATGACGCAAGTGGCGCTGCCGTGCAAGCCCATCTTCTCTTCGATGCGCTCACAGTGCACGGCGCTGCGGGTGCCGTCCTGGTAGAACTTGGGCACGAGGAACAACGACAGCCCCTTGGGCCCGGGCGGCGCATCCGGCAGACGGGCCAGCACCAGATGCACGATGTTCTCGCTCAGGTCGTGCTCACCACCCGAGATGAAAATCTTGGTGCCGTTCAGGGCAAAGCGGCCATCGGGCAGGGGCGTGGCTCGGGTGCGTGCCAACCCCAGATCGCTGCCCGCATGCGGTTCGGTCAGACACATGGTGGCCAGCCATTCACCGGTGGCCACCTTGCTCAGGTACTGCGCCTTGAGTTCCTCGCTGGCATGGTGCTTGATGCATTCATAAGCGCCATGCAGCAGACCCGGGGCCATGGTCCAGCCATGGTTGGCCGCGCTCAGCATTTCGTAGAGCATGGCTTCCAGCACACTGGGCAGTCCTTGCCCGCCATCGTCCGGGGCTGCTGCCAGCGCCGGCCAGCCGGCTTGCCAAAAGGCTTGATAGGCCTCCCGAAAGCCTGGTGGGGTGATCACGTGGCCTTGCTCAAAGCGGCAACCAATCTCGTCACCATCACGGTTGAGCGGGGCGATGACCTCGCCCACAAACTTGCCGGCCTCGTCCAGGACCTGCTCCATCAAGTCATGATCCACCTCTGCAAACGCGGGCAATTGGACCAATTGTGCAGGGGCATTCAACACCTGGTTCAACAGGGTGAACATCTCGCGGGTAGGGGGTTGATAGGCACTCATCTTCAAGCCTCCAATTTCTTGCTGGCACCCAGGTAGGTGTCAATGACGCGCGGGTCCTGGGCCAGTGCGTCGGCCGGACCGTGCAGGCCAATCTCACCCATTTCCAGCACATAGCCCTGATCGGCCACGGCCAGGGCCGCGCGGGCGTTTTGCTCCACCAGCACAATCGTCACGCCGGTCTGGCGCAGCGTTTCGATGATGGAAAAGATGTCCTTCACGATCAGTGGCGCCAGGCCCAGGCTGGGTTCGTCGAGCATCAGCAGGGCGGGGCGCGACATCAGCGCGCGGCCCACGGCCAGCATCTGACGCTCACCCCCGGACAATGTGCCGGCCTCCTGCATGCGGCGTTCCTTGAGTCGCGGGAACAGGTCGAAGACATCGTCCAGTCGGTCACGCCACTGACGATTGCCCAGGCGCATTTGACGGAATCCGCCCAGCACCAGATTGTCTTCCACGCTCATGGTGCCGAAGAGTTCGCGCTTTTCCGGCACCAGGGCAATGCCCAGCATCACCCGTTCTTCCAGCGTGAGCTCGCCGATGGATTGGCCGTCGAACTCGATGAGCCCCTTGCTGGGCAACATACCCATGAGGCTGTTGAGAAAGGTGGACTTGCCCGCACCGTTGGGGCCGATCACAGTAATCACGCTGCCCTTGTCGGCTTGCAGGTTCAGGCCATGCAGCACTTCAGCTTTGCCATAGCCGGCGCGCAAATCGGTGACTTGAAGGAGTGGCGAATGCATGGTCAATGCTCCGTTCCAAGATAGGCGGCGCGCACGGCCGGGTTGGCCTGCACTTCAGCGGGCGTGCCACGTGTGAGCAGGGTGCCGAACTCCATCACCACCAGTTGGTCGCACACATCCATCACCAGATCCATGTCGTGCTCCACCAGCAGAATGCTCATGCCTTCGCCCTGCAGTTGACGCAGCACCTGCGCCAGCGCCTGCTTTTCCTTGTGACGCAGACCGGCTGCGGGCTCGTCCAGCAACAGCAGCGCCGGATCGCAACACAGTGCCCGCGCAATTTCCATCAGACGTTGCGGACCCATCGCCAGGTTGCCCGCCTGCTCATGCAGATAAGCCCCCATCCCAATGCGCTCCAACTGGCGCTGCGCCTCTTTCATCAGGCGTTGCTCCTCGGCCTGGTTGGTGCGCAGCATGGACGACATCACGCCGCTGCTGCCTCGGGTGTAGGCGCCCATGGCCACGTTTTCCAGCACCGTCATGTCGGCAATCATCTTCACGTGCTGAAAGGTGCGGGCCATACCTTTGCGTGAAATTTCACGCGAGGGCAGGCTGCTCACGTCTGCGCCGCAGAACGTGACACGTCCACTGGTTTTGGACAGCACGCCGGTGATCAGGTTGAACGTGGTGGACTTGCCCGCGCCGTTGGGACCAATCAGGCCAACGATCTGACCCGCTGCAATGTCAAAGCTGATGTCGTTCACCGCCGTCAGGCCGCCGAACTGCTTGCGAATCTTGTCCACCACCAGCACGGGCTCACCCATGGCGGGTTTGCTGCGCACCGGCAGATCATCCGCGTTCTGCCAGTTCATCGGGCGAGGGGGGCGAGGGAATTTGCGTGCCACCACTGACCACAAACCATCGGGCAAGTACTTGAGCACCAGCACCAGAGCCACGCCGAACACAATCACCTCATAGCTGCCGCTGGTGCCAATCAGTGCTGGCAAGGCCACTTGCAGCCAGTCATCGAGCAACTTCACCAGGCCTGCGCCCACGATAGCGCCCCACACATAGCCCACACCGCCGATCACCGCCATGAACAGGTACTCAATGCCCATCTTGAGACCGAAGGCCGAGGGATTGACCGTGCGCTGAAAGTGCGCCAGCAGCCAACCAGCCACGGAGGCAAATAACGCGGCGATCAGAAAAATGGTGACCTTGTAGCGGAAGGTGTTGATGCCCATGGCCTCGGCCATTTGCGTGCCCCCTTTGAGCGAGCGGATGGCGCGACCCGGGCGCGAATCCAGCAGATTGAGCAACGACACGGCACCCGCGATGAGCAAGGCCCAGCACAGTACAAAGAAAAGACGTCCCTGGCCAATGTCAATGTCGCTGACGGACAAGCTTTTGAGGCCCAACAGACCGTCATATTTGCCCAACGCATCCAGGTTGCCCATGAGGTAATAGAGCGACAACCCCCACGCGATGGTGGCCAACGGCAGGTAGTGCCCTGACATGCGCAGTGTGATCAGGCCCACGATGAGGGCACTCACGCCAGTCAGTGCCAAGCCGATGAACAGCGTGAGCCAGGGAGACAAACCCAGGTTGAGCGTGAGCCAGGCGGTGGTGTAGGCGCCCATGCCCACAAAAGCGGCCTGGCCGAACGAGGTGAGACCGCCCACCCCCGTGAGCAGCACCAGACCCATCGACACCAGCGCATACAGGCCGATGTAGTTGAGTTGCGCGATCCAGAAATCCGGCAGCGGCAGCAGCGCGATGACGGGCACGGCTGCGGCGAGTGCCAGGATGGGTAAATGCTTTTTCATCTCAGTGCTCCTCGTCGGAATGGCCGCTGCGCAGCGAACGCACGAGGAGAATGGGCAGGATCAAGGTGAACACAATCACTTCCTTGAAGGCGCTGGCCCAGAAAGCCCCGAAGGCTTCGACAATGCCCACGAACAAGGCAC
>VEQI01000184.1 GCA_018883305.1 Limnohabitans sp.
GCTGGAACTGGACTTCATGGACGACACCCACCGCGAGTTCGTCGACCTGCTGGCGGCGGTGGAGTTGGCCGAGGACGAACACATCGTGGAGCGGTTTCGCGCACTGGTGGATCACACCGATGATCACTTTGGCAGCGAAGACCGCTGGATGCTGGCCACGCAATTTGCCGCCAGCAATTGCCACACCATGCAGCACAACGTGGTGATGCAAGTGCTGCGTGAAGCGCTCAAGCGAGGCGAGGGCGGTGACCTGGTGTTGTTGCGCGACCTTTCGCGTGAGTTGGGCATCTGGTTTCCCCAGCATGCGCAAAGCATGGACGCGGCCCTGGCCTTGCATTTGCGTGCCATTGGTTTTGACCCCGTGACAGGTGTGGTGCAGCGTCCCGACGCGTTGCCCGAGGGCGAGATTCACGGCTGCGGCGGATCGACCTGCGCCTCCTGAGCCTGCACGCCTTCGGCGTGAAATGCGCAATTGCGGGAGAATGACCGCATGTGGTCAAGCCTGCGCAATCCCCTGGTTCTGTTCCCGGTCCTGATGGCCGGTGGCATTCTCCTCATCACCATGGGCATTCGCCAGTCCATGGGCTTGTATGTGGGTCCCATCAACACCAGCACGGGTCTGGGTATCACGTCCATCAGCCTGGCGTTGGCGGTGGGGCAATTTGTCTGGGGCGCCATTCAACCACTGGCCGGCGCAGCCGCTGATCACTGGGGGCCGCGTCCGGTGCTGCTGGTTGGACTGTTGGTGATGATGCTGGGCGCCTTGCTCACGCCCTGGATGGACACCACGCTGGGCATGTCGATGACCCTGGGTGTGTTGTCGGCTGCTGGGTCCGGGGCTTGCAGTTTCTCCGTGCTGATTGGCGCGGCCGCGCAACGACTGCCCGCGCAAGCACGCGGCGCGGCATCGGGCCTGATCAATGCTGGCGGGTCGCTGGGGCAATTTGTGCTGGCGCCCGTGACACAAAAACTCATTCAAACCCTGGGCTGGATGGGGGCCATGTGGTCATCGGCCGTGATGACGCTGCTGGCCATTCCTCTGGTGCTGGGGCTGGCATCGGAGCGTGGGGCTGCTGCGCCCGCAGCGACCTCGGGGGGCGGTATGCGAGAGGCGTTGGGTGAGGCGCTGCGCGATCGCAGTTACTGGCTCTTGCACCTGGGGTTTTTCACCTGCGGTTTTCACATCGCATTCCTCATCACGCACCTGCCCACCGAGATTGACCTGTGCGGTCTGGCGCCTTCGGTCGCCAGTTGGTCGCTGGCCTTGATTGGGGTGGCCAACATCGCGGGCAGTGTCTATGTCGGCGCTTGCACCAATCGCTACCGCAGCAAGTATCTGCTGGCATGGATGTATGGCTCGCGTGCCGTGCTGGTGATGCTGTATCTGGCCCTGCCCAAGACAGAGTGGGTGTTCTATGGCTTCGCCATCGGCCTGGGGGCTACCTGGTTGGCCACGGTGCCACCCACGGCAGCCATCGTGGGCAAGTTGTTTGGAGTGCGCTACCTGGCCACCTTGTTTGGACTCACCCTGCTGTCACACCAGATTGGCGGATTTTTGGGCGCGTATCTGGGGGGACTGGTGCTCAGTGCGAACGGTGACTACAGCTGGATGTGGTGGGCCGACATCGTGCTGGCCGGACTGGCCGCCGTCATTCACTTGCCCATTCGAGAACTGCCTATCGAGCCAGCCCAGGCCTGAGGTGTGAGCTGGGGCGGGCTGTTGGAATTCCTTCATCCAGGGCGGGGACGGTGCATGTCATCGGGTAAGCTATCGGGACATGCTTGTGATTGACCCCGTTTCCCAGCGCCAGCGGCGCATCGGCATCGCCTGGATTTGCCTCACCACCCTGATGTTTGCTCTCTTGGACGCCAGCGCCAAGTGGCTGGTGCAAGTGTTCCCGGTGTTTCAGGTCATCTGGATGCGGTTTCTGGTTCATACCGTGCTCACCGCAGCCTTGTTCGGGCCCAAGGTAGGCCACGACCTGTACCGTGTCAAGCATCCCAAACTGCAGCTCATCCGTGGCCTGATGCTGGCCACCATGACGGCGTTGAACTTCTTTGCCCTGCAATACCTGCAACTGGCCGAGACCTCGGCCATTCAGTTTTCCGTGCCCATCATGATTGCGCTGTTCAGCGTGTGGTGGTTGGGGGAAGGTCAATCCACGGCGCGATGGGTGGCCATTGCGACGGGCTTCATCGGCGTGCTGGTCATCATTCGGCCCTGGGGGCATGGTTTTCATCCGGCCATTTTTCTGACGCTGCTGAATGCCATCATGTACGCCGTGTTCAACATGATCACCCGACATGTGGGGGCGCAGGATCACCCGGCCGCCACGCAATGGATTTCCGCCCTGGTGCCCTCGGTGGTGCTGGCCCCGGTGGGCCTTTGGAACTGGCAGACGCCGCAAGACCTCTGGTCGTGGGTGTTCATTCTTTCGGCCGGGCTCACGGGTGGCCTGGGTCACTTTGCCTCCGCCATGGCCCACCGACATGCTTCCGCCGCCGTGTTGGGGCCATTCCTGTACCAGCAAATCATCTACATGACCGCGCTGGGTTGGCTGATGTTTGGTCAGCTGCCCGATGCCTGGGTGGTGGCTGGGGCCGTGCTGGTGGTGGCCAGCGGTCTGTTTCTGTTGCGTCAGGAGTTTCGCACCCATGCGGACTGAGGAGTCTATGCCCGCCCGCAACGGTGCTGCGGCCGATGCCGCGGGTCAACGCGCCGTGCCGGCTTATCTGGAGCAAGCCTACTGGTGGGCTTACGTGCATCCCAGGGCGGTGCGCTTGTTTGAGCGGGACTGGTTGGTCAACCTGATTTTGTTTGGCAACTACGGTCGGTTGCGTGACGCTGCACTCGCGGGCATGCAGACGCCCCCGGCGACGGCGCACACAGACACGAACTCGCTGAGCGGAAACATCCTGCAAGTGGCTTGCGCCTACGGGGACATCACCCCTACGCTTCTGCGGCGACTGGATGCGCAGTCCCATCTGGATGTGGTGGATGTGTTGCCCATCCAGTTGAACAACCTGCAACGCAAACTGCCCGCGGATGCCCGCGTGGGCCTGATCCGTGCCGATGCCAGCGCCTTGCCGTTTGACGATGGCAGTTACGACCAGGTGCTGCTGTTTTTCCTGCTGCACGAAATGCCCGAACCCGTTCGCCGTGCCACCCTGGCCGAAGCGCTGCGGGTGTTGCGACCGGGCGGACGGTTGGTGATCATCGATTACCATGCGCCACGGCGCTGGCATCCGTTGCGCTGGCTCATGCGGGGTGTCTTTCGTCAGCTAGAGCCCTTTGCCATGGACTTATGGCGCCATCCCGTGGAGCACTTCATGCCCAACGACCTGGCCTGGACCGCACGCTCGCACCACACCTACTTTGGTGGCTTGTACCAGCGCCTGATCGTCACCCGTTGATACACGGTTTCGGCCGCGTGCAAAGGTGACCGCGGGCCCGGCAGCGTTGACCGTTGTCCTCTAAGATGCCGGAACTCAACGAGGGGATTCCGATGAAAATTTTGATGGTGGGAGCTGGCGGCATCGGCGGGTATTTTGGGGCGCAACTGATTCGCGCGGGCGCAGACATCACGTTTTTGTTGCGAGCCAAACGCAAGGCACTGATTGACGAGGCGGGTCTGACCATCGAGACACCGCAGGAAACCTTCACCCTGCGAGTGCCCACCGTCAGCGCCGAGGCGCTGCAACCGGATTATGACCTGATCGTCTTTGCGCCCAAGGCTTATGACCTGGAGGATACCTTGCAAAGCGTGGCCGGTGCGTCAGCGCGCGGTTTCATTCTGCCCTTGCTCAATGGGCTGGATCACATGCAGGTGCTGGATGAGCGCTTTGGGCGGGAACGGGTGATGGGCGGCGTGGCGCACATCGCCGCCATGATCAGCCCCACCGGATCGGTCAAGCGCTTGAGCGATCTGCACATGCTGACCGTGGGACCACGCGCCCCAGGTCAAGAAGCCATGGCACGCGCCTTTCACGCACTGTGCGAGCGAACGCCCTTTGACCGTGCTTACAGCGAGCACATCGAACAGTCCTTGTGGGACAAGTGGGTGTTCCTGGCCTCATTGGCGGCGATGACCACACTGTTCCACGCATCCGTGGGCAAGATCGTCGCTACGCCCTACGGTCATGAACTCAATCTGCAGACCTATGCTGAATGTTGCGAGGTGGCCGCACGCTGTGGTTTCCCGATTGCCCAGGGCGTGCAAGCCAAAGCCGCTGGCCAGCTCACGATGGCGGGCTCCGGCTTCACGGCCTCCATGCTGCGCGACATGGCCTCGGGGCAGCGCACTGAGCACGAGCACATCCTGGGTGGGATGATTCGTCGCGGCCAGGCGCAGGGGCTGCCCTGCACCCTGCTCAAGGCGGCCTACACGCACATGGCCGTGGCTCAGTCGAGCTGAGCGCCTGAGTCTTTCACGATCTTGGACCAGCGGGTCAGGTCCGACTTCACCAGGGCAGCCAGTTGCTCGGGGGTGCTTGGCGTGACCTCGGCGCCCAGCGCGTTGAATCGCTCCTTGATTTCGGGCGATTGCAGCAGCTTGACAATTTCCTGATTCAGGCGGGTGACGATTTCCTTTGGGGTACCGGCCGGTGCAAACAGGCCGTACCAGGCATTGGCATGCAGCCCCGGCACGCTCTCGGCCAGGGTAGGCATGTCAGGGGCCAGGGAAGTGCGTTGTTCGGTGGCGGCGGCAATCACGCGCAACTGGCCGCTTTTCACGAAAGGCATCACGCCCGGAAAGCTGCCGAAGGTCATGGTGCACAGGCCGGCAATGACATCGGTGGCCGCAGCGGCGGCACCCTTGTAAGGCACGTGCACGATGTCGACGTTGGCCGTGGACTTGAGCATCTCGCCCAGCAAATGGTTGACGGTGCCATTGCCGGCAGAGGCGTAGGTGAGCTTGCCCGGATCCGCCTTGGCCAGGGCAATCAGTTCCTTGATGTTCTTGGCCGGGAAGTTCGGGCTGACGGCCAGCAGGTAGGGCGCAGTGGCCACCACCATGATGGGCTCGAAGTCCTTGATCGGGTCAAAGGGCACCTTTTTGTAGAGGGAGGGGTTGATGGTCTGTGCGCTTTGCGCCGTGATCATCAGCGTGTAGCCATCTTTGGGCGCGCGTGCCACCAGGGCCGTGCCAACGTTGCCGCCCGCGCCCGGTTTGTTGTCGACCACCACCGGTTGTCCCAGAGCCACGGCCAGGCGTTGCGCCAGCGCTCGTCCCACGATGTCGTTGGCACCGCCCGGTGCTTGCGGCACGATCAGGGTGATGGGCTTGGTGGGGTAGGGGTCTGCCGCCCAGGCCGTGGACAGGCCCAGTGCCAGACAGCAGGTGGCGAGAAAGGTGCGCATGTGTTTGCTCCTGAGTAAAACGAGAAGGTTGATCAAAGCGGGGAGGAATCAGGGCGCACGGCTGGCGGTGACAGCTTGGGTGGCGCCGTGCACGGTCATGTCGCCTTGCAGTTGTGTGTCTGTCAGGCTCAGCGACACCTCGTGCAGGCCATCGTCCCGACCGATGTACTGAAAGCGTAAGTGACGACCGTTCACACGCGCACCCAGCAACCACTGCGTGGCTGTTTGCGGGATGCGGTCGGTGGCGGGCAATGTCATGCGCCCGCCCACTTGCTGAAATCGCTGTTGCAATTCAAAGGTGCCCAGTGCCTGACCCTGCTGATCGCGCAGGACCCATGATCCGGCCAGCGGCGCCGGGACAATCCACAGGAAGGCGCGTTCACGTTCGGTGCCCAGAATTTGATCGGGCACCCAATCCCCCATGTCGAAGGCATGCGACACCAGACGTGTGCCTGGCTTCATGGCCAGCAGTGTGGGGCGCAATTGCAGATTCAACTCGGGCAGCAGGTACATCGTGACCACGGTGGCCGCGCTGAAGTCTTCCTGGAAGATGTCGCCCTGGATGATGCGCGCCCGATCGGCCACACCCGCCCGTTCGGCCTGCTGCTGGGCATAGGCTGCCAGCTTGGCGTTGTACTCAATGCCCAATGCCCGTGCGCCAAATTGCTGAGCGGCGGCAATGGGGATGATGCCGTCCCCGGCACCCAGATCCACCACCAGGTCTTGCGGCGTGACCTGCGCCGCGCTGAGCATGGTCTTGACCAGGTGGGCACTGGTGGGCAGCCACATCACATCTTTGCCCATCTGGCCGCGCTGGGGCTGGTAGGTGGTGGCGGCCGTTGGTGGCGGTGGCGCAGGCGTGGCACATCCGGCCAGCAAACCGGTCAAAGCCAGAACCCACAGACAGGACCTCAGCCCAGGACAAAAGCGCGTGGCATGAACATTCATGGGCCAGGATTCTCCCTCAGCTTCAGGGCGCGCACCAGCGCCGCTTGTCGCGGCATTCACTCGCCCACCGTGGGGCTTTTCCCATGCCCAGGTTACTTCACCGGAACGGTTTTGGTCACCAGTGCACCGACGCCGGAAGCCGCCATGCCCAGCGCTGTCTCAGCCGCCGTGCCGGCGGCAATTTCCAGTTGGCCGCTGGGCTGACCGCCACAACGTGCAGCGATGTCCGATGCGTCTTGCTTGTCCGCCAGGCTCAGCCCCACGTTGGTGAGCAAGACTGGAATGGCGGTCACCGGCCCGCCCCACCACACCACCGCCGGACTGGCCACCAGACGCGCCACCTTGAGGTCCTGATGAACCCAGGCGCTGCTGCGCGCATTCCTGCACTCAGGCGAACGGTACGCTGGATGGTCCTTGTCCAGCGAAGAGGCGGTCACCGCCGACTGGCTGGCACAGCCACTCAGCAGCAGGGGCGGGAGGACCACCATCAGCCAGAGATTCAACGAAGCAGAGGACACGATGCGGGCGATGGTCGTGGATTTGTGTGCCGCCGTCAATCC
>VEQI01000457.1 GCA_018883305.1 Limnohabitans sp.
GAGGTGTGATGGTGAAAGACTACGGCCATGCGCTGCGTGACGATGCGGCCTATGCCGAGAAGGCGCGTCAAATCAGCGAGCTCACACGGGATCTGAGTGAGTTGCTGCCGCAATTGCTGCCGGCGTTGAAAAACCTGCTTCAACCGGAGGCGGTGCAGGCTGCCGGACGGCTGGCCTATCACCCGCCGTGCACCTTGCAGCACGGGCAGCAACTCAAGGGCGGCGTGGAGTCGCACATGGCCGCGCTGGGCTTTCAGATCCAGGTGGCGGCCAACGAGGCACACCTGTGCTGTGGTTCGGCGGGCACCTACAGCGTGCTCAATCCGGAACTCTCCTATCAACTTCGCGATCGAAAGCTCGATCACATGGGTGCCTTGCAACCGCAAGCCATCCTGAGTGCCAACATCGGCTGCATCACGCATTTGCAAAGTGGTAGCGGTGTGCCGGTGCGGCATTGGGTGGAAGTGGTGGACGAGGTGTTGACGAGCCACTGATGACGCCTCGGGCTGCCGAGGGACAGGGCCTTGCCTCAGCCTTGGCTCACGCGTGTTTGCCCAGTGCCGCCTCGATGTCATTGGCCAGTTTGGCTGGTGCATCCTGAGGCGCATACCGACGGATCACCTGACCATCCCGCCCCACCAGAAATTTGGTGAAATTCCACTTGATGGCCTGGCTGCCCAGCAAGCCGCGCGCCTCGGTCTTGAGCCATTGAAACAGCGGATCGGCCTGTTCGCCATTGACGTTCACCTTGGCCATCATGGGGAAAGTGACGCCGTAGTTCAGTTGGCAAAAGGCCTGGATCTGATCATGACTGCCCGGGTCCTGGCCGCCAAACTGATTGCAGGGAAAGCCCAACACCACCAAACCCCGCGAGCTATAAGTCTCATGCAGCGTCTGCAAGCCGGCCAACTGGGGTGTGAATCCGCAAGCACTGGCGGTGTTGACCACCAGGACCACTTGGCCAGCCAGCGAAGACAGCGCCAGCTCGGTGCCATCGATCCGGTGAACCGTGAAATTGCTCAGGGAGGTCATCAGCCGTGCAGGTTGTCGTTACGCGCGATTTCGTGCAACCGGTGCAACTCGTCATGATGCACACGCCGGTTGTACTGGTGCCAGCGCAGGATGGCCCACATCATGCCGGCCACCAGCAGGCCGAACATCGAGATGGCGCCAAAAGAACTCAGACCCACACCCGTGGAGAAGGTGTAGAGACCGCCCAGTCCCAGAATGCAGGTTTGCTCATTGAAGTTTTGCACGGCGATCGAGCGACCCGCGCCCATCAGGTTGTGACCACGGTGTTGCAGCAGGGCATTCATTGGCACCACCAGGAAACCGCCCAGTCCGCCCAGCAGGACCAGGAACGGCGCGGCCACCCACACGTTGTCGATGAAGTTCATGGCCAGCACCAGCATGCCCATGCCAATGCCCAATGGAATCACCCGCGTGGCGTTGACCAGACGCATGCGCATGGAGGCCACCACCGCGCCCACCGCGGTGCCAACGGCCACCACCCCCACCAATGAGGATGCCTGGGTGGTGGTGTAGCCCAGGGCGGCGGCGCTCCAGGCCAGCACGATATAGCGCAGGTTGCCGCTCACGCCCCAGAAC
>VEQI01000185.1 GCA_018883305.1 Limnohabitans sp.
GTCCACCAGATCGCAGATCAACGCAGGTTGGTCACCAAAGGCGAGCGAGTACACCACGCCAGCGGCTTGTGCTCGGCTGGCCAGCAGCGGACCGCAGAACGCATCGGCTTCCACCGTCACGTTGACCACGTGCTTGCGGTTGGCAAAGGCTTCCAGGATGTGATCCACGGCGTGCGGGGGCGAGCCCGTGCACTCGACGATGACGTCGATGGCCGGATGCTTGACCAGGGCTTGCCAGTCGTCGCCCACGTGTGTGGTGCCTTTTTTCACGGCGTCGTCCAGCGACGTGGCCGTGAGGCGTTCGGCCTCCCAGCCCACGCGAGCCAGGTTGGTTCGCGCGTTGGCCGGATTCAGGTCGGCAATGCCCACCAGTTGCACTCCCGGGGTGCGGGGAATCTGTGCCAGGTACATCGAGCCGAACTTGCCCGCGCCGATGAGGCCGACACGGATCGGGCGACCTTCTGCCGCACGTTGTTGGAGTTTGGCGTACAGACTCATGCGGCTTGCTTCAGTTCTTCCAGGGAAGTTTGCAGCGCGCTGGCGGGCATGCCCTTTTCCCAGGGCAGATCCACCGGGTAGTCTTTCAGCAAGCAGTCATCGGGCAGCGTCTCGATGGGGGTGAACTCGCGGTGGGTGATGTACTCGGGGCGCTTGAAGCGGCGCACATGGTTGGACACGGCGCACAGGCTCAGGTAGACGCTCACGCGGTTCCAGGGCGAGAGGTTGCTGCTGGAGGCGTGCAGCAGGCAGCTATGGAACAGAATCATCGAACCGGCAGGTCCACGCGGGCAGACGATGCCGCCGTCTTTGCCGCCGCCACGCTCCACCAGCTCGCTGATGAGCTTGTTGTCCACGGTCCACAGCGGGTAGCTGGTGGTGCTGAGATCGTGCTTGGCCTCGACCACGCCTTTCTTGTGGCTGCCAGGGATGAACATCAAGGGGCCATTGAATTCATTCACGTCGTCCAGGAAGATGGCCACGTTCATGCAGCGAGGCTCGGGCATCATGTCGTCATTGAGCCAGGTGCCGAAGTCCTGGTGCCACTGCCACACATCACCTTCAAAAGCCATCTTGCCGTTGATCTTGAACTGGTGCATGTACAGCTTCTCGCCGAACAAATCCTGCACCGGCTCGATCATGCGCGGATGGCGCCCCAGCTTGGCGAAGGGCTTGCTGTACATGTGGGCAGCGAAGTTGGTGCGCACGGCGTCGCTGCCTTTTTCGCGGATGTTGTAGGCCTCGCGGCGGCTGTACAGCTCGGGTACGGCGTCGATGAGCACCTGGGTCTCTTCTTTGGAGAAGTGGTTGGGGAAGAACAGATAACCGTCACGGTCAAACTGCTCGATTTGTTCCTTGGTGAGTCTCATGGGGGGCTCCTTGGGTTGGGGTGAAGCGGGTTGAAAAAGAGAGGATCAGCTGGCGCGAGCCAGCTGGGCGCGCAAACGCGCCGTGAGTTGATGGCTGGCCTCGTGCGCGTGGGCCTCGATGAGTTGTGCGGCGCGATCAGCGTCGCCCGCAGCGATGGCCTGGGCAATGGCCTCATGTTCATCCCACAGGCTTTCGCGCTGGCGCGAGGACTGCAGCACGGCGCCCATGACACGGCGCAGGTGGTGCCAGTGCTGATGCGCGCTGGGCTCGATCAGGGGATTTTGTGATCCCTGATAGATGGCGCGGTGAAAGGCGATGTCGGCGTCGATCATGGCCTGGAACTGGCCGCGTTGCTCGGCGCGTCGGCCGTTGACGATGATCTGAGGGTCCATTTTGTAGCGATGCCCGGCAGCCAGCTTGGCGGCCAGCGCATCCAGCGCACCGCGCACCTGATAGAGGCCCGCAATCTGGTCAGGGTCAAGCGGGGTGACCTGCACACCACGTCCGGGGGCATCTTGAACAAAGCCGTCCTTCTTCAGCAAGCGCAAGGCTTGAAGCACCGGCTGACGCGAAACGGCCAACTGCTGGGCGATGTCTTCTTGGGTGAGGCGGGCACCTGGCGCAATGGACCCATCACTGATGGCGTCGCGCAGGGCCCGGTAGACCTGGTCGACCAGATCCGGGGCGGTTTCAAGGCGAACCAGTTGTACGGGTGGGGTAGTCATGGCATGGTGAATTACTGTATACAGAATACATTGACCAGGGGCAATTGCGAATCAGGGTAAACCAGAAGAACCACGATTCCATCGCGGTGGTGACCTTTCACAGCCGCCAGATACGGCAAGATGCGGTCTTCCAAGTGCTTGCCAATGAGGATGCTTCCATGACTTCGACCCCAACCATCCACTCACCCGAGTGGTTCGACCGCATGTACAACAACCGGGCCCTGGTGCCCGACCACGCAGACTACTTTGCCCGCTGGGACAGCCGCTCCCGCGCCGCCAGGTCCAGCCTGCGCTGCAGCCTGGACGTGGCTTATGGTGACGGACCCATGGAAACGTTGGACATTTTTCCCGCTCGACGTGCTAACGCTCCGGTGGTGGTCTTCATTCACGGCGGCTACTGGCGCTCGCTGGACAAGGCAGACCATTCTTTTGTGGCACCGGCTCTGCACGCGCTAGGTGCGGCCGTGGTGATCCCTAACTATGCACTTTGTCCTGCCGTCACCATTCCAGATATCGTCCTGCAAATGGTGAAAGCCGTGGCTTGGACCTGGCGGCATGCCACATCCTTTGGCGGTGATCCGTCCCGCATCCGGGTGTACGGCCATTCCGCAGGGGGGCATCTGGCCAGCATGATGCTCGCTTGCGACTGGTCCAAGGTCGGCCAGGATTTGCCCGCGCATCTGGTGCAGGACGCGTTGTCTATTTCAGGCCTCTATGAACTGGATTCGCTGCTCAGCACGCCCTTTTTGCAGGACTCGCTGCGGCTGACGCCGACGGACGCTCGTCGCGCCAGTCCGGCCTATTTCCCGTCGCCCTCTCAAGGCCGTTTGTTCACAGTGGCCGGTGCAGACGAGAGTGCGGAGTTCATTCGCCACAACCACCTGATCCAGCAGGCCTGGGGGCGGGGGCGAGTCCCGGTGTGTGAGGATCTGGCGGGCCTGAACCACTTCAGCATTGTCGAGGCCATGACCCAGCCGGGGCACCGGCTGCACACCTTGGCTGCCGAGATGCTGGGCTGAAGGGGCACTTCACTGCTTCCTGTCTAGCAACCGTCTTGGGGGGCGTACAGGGCACGAACCCTACAATTCGAGGATGCAAGTCCATTCCTCGATTTTCAAAGCTTATGACATCCGGGGCATTGTCCCCAGCACACTCAACGAAGCCGTGGCTGAAGCGCTGGGACGCGCCTTTGGTGCCCACGCACTCACCTGCGGTGAAACCGTGGTGGCCGTGGGCCGAGATGGCCGACTCAGCGGACCTGCGCTCAGCGCTGCCCTCATCCGTGGCCTGGTATCCGTGGGTATCGAGGTGATCGATGTCGGGCTGGTCACCACCCCCATGCTCTACTTTGCAGCACACACCTTGTGCAAGAGCGGCATCCAGATCACGGGCAGCCATAACCCGCGTGATTACAACGGCTTCAAGATGGTGCTGGGTGGTCGCGCCATTTACGGCGACGAGATCCAGGGCCTGCGTCAACGCATCGAGCAAGAGGACTGGGTGTTGCGCGCAGGCGGACGGGTGACACCGGCGCGCGTGGATGAGGCTTACCGCGAGCGGATCGTGAGTGATGTGCGTCTTTCTCGCCCGATGCGCGTGGTGGTTGATTGCGGCAACGGCGTGGCCGGTGCCTCGGCGCCCGGTCTGTTCCGCGCCTTGGGCTGTGAAGTCATTGAGCTGTTCAGTGAGGTCGATGGCCAGTTTCCCAACCACCACCCGGACCCCAGCAAACCCGAGAACCTGCGCGACGTCATTGCAGCACTGAAGCAACATGACGCTGAACTGGGCCTGGCCTTTGATGGCGATGGCGATCGCCTGGGCATCGTCACCCGTGACGGCGAGACCATCTACCCGGACCGTCAGATGCAACTCTTTGCTCTGGATGTGCTCAAGCGCGTGCCGGGCGGTGCCATTGTCTTTGACGTGAAGTGCTCGCAACGGCTGGCACCCGCCATCACGGCGGCGGGCGGACAGGCGGTGATGTTCAAGACGGGTCATTCGCTCATCAAGGCGCGCATGAAAGAACTGGATTCGCCACTGGGCGGCGAGATGAGCGGGCACATCTTCTTCAAGGAGCGTTGGTACGGTTTTGACGATGGCACCTATGCCGGTGCGCGCCTGCTGGAAATTGTCAGTCGCAGTCCGGACGCCAATGCCGTGTTGCACGCCTTGCCCACCAGCCACTCCACGCCCGAATTGAATGTCGGCTGCGAGGAGGGCGAACCCCACCGCCTGACGGCTGAGTTGCTGGCTTTGGCACGCACGCGTGGCTTGCCCGCGCCGGCGCATCAGCCTGTGTTGTCGGACATTGACGGCCTGCGCATCGACTGGAACGACGGCTTTGGCCTGATCCGCGCCTCCAACACCACGCCCGTGCTGGTGCTGCGTTTTGAGGGGCAGACCGAGTCTGCACTGGAGCGAATCCGCCACGACATGCTGGCCTTGCTGCAGCAGGTCAAACCGGGTGCTTCGTTGCAGGAGTCGGCTCATTGAGAGTCCTCATCGTCAAGCTGTCCTCGCTTGGTGATGTCATCCACACCATGCCGGCCGTGATGGATCTGCGGCAACGCATGCCGCAGGTGCAGATCGACTGGGTGGTGGAACGCAGCTTTGCGCCGCTGGTGCAATGCTGCACGGCGGTCCAACAGGTGATCCCGTGTGATTTGCGTCGCTGGCGACGCACGCCCTGGTCAGCACAGACGCGGCGCGAGTGGGCGGCTTTTCGCCAAGCCCTGCAAACCCAGGCCTATGACCGGGTGGTGGATTTGCAAGGGCTGAGCAAGTCGGCCCTGGTGTCGTGGCTGGCACGCCTCACGCCCGCGGGTGAGCGTCATGCCATGGCGCGTCGCACCGAAGGTTCGGGCTATGAGGCACCCACGCGCTGGGTGGCGGATGTGGCGCACACCCAACCCTGGCACAGCCATGCCTGTGATCGGGGACGCCTGTTGATGGCGCAGGTGTTCAACTACGCCTTGCCCGACACCGTTGACTTCGGATTGCGTTTGCCCGCAGCAACGGTCCAGGCCGATGAACCGGTGGCCGTGACTCCAGGCACAGTGGCGCTGGTGCATGGCACTTCGCGGGATGACAAGCTTTGGCCCTTTGACCATTGGGTGGCCTTGGGCCAGCGGTTGCAGGCCCAGGGCCATGCCTTGGCCTTGCCGCACGGCAATGATGCAGAACTGGCACGCAGCCAGGCCTTGGCGCAGGCTTTGCCTGGCGCGGTCGTCTGGCCCCGACTGGCTTTGGACCGCATGTTAAGACCCTTGTCCCAGTGTGCCGGCGTGATTGGCGTGGACAGTGGCCCCAGTCATCTGGCGGTGGCCTTGCATTTGCCGCATGTGCAACTCTACAACTTTGATACTGCCTGGCGCACGGGTCCGCCGTCGGTACCGCACCAGCAGGCTGTATTTGGCCAGCCGTGTCCAACGGTGGATGCGGTATGGGCAGCCTGGCAGGTGTGCGAAAGTGCAGCCTCATGAGTGCGCGTCTGTGGCTCTGGCTTTACAGCCTGCTGATGTCGCTGCTGCGTCCGTTGGTGGTGCGCAAGCTGCGGCGACGTAGCCGCGATGAGCCGTTATATGGGCAAGCCATGGCTGAGCGCTGGGGACACTATGAAGTGGCGCGTGGACAGGGCTTTGTGTGGGTGCATGCCGTGTCCCTGGGCGAGACCCGGGTGGCTGCGTTACTTCTCAAGGGGTTGCGCGCTCAGTGGCCTGGCGTGCAACTGCTGTTGACGCATGGTACCGCCACCGGCCGTGAACTGGGGCGCAGCCTGCTGCAACCAGGCGATGTGCAGGTGTGGCAGCCCTGGGACACCCCTCAAGCCGTGCAGCGTTTTTTGGACCATTTTCAACCACGCGTGGGGCTGTTGATGGAGACCGAGGTCTGGCCCAATTGGGTGGATCGTTGCCGCGCAAGCGGTGTGCCGTTGGTACTGGTGAACGCACGCCTGAGTGAGCGATCCATGCGTCAGGCGCAGCGGCTGTCTGTGTTGTCGCATGCAGCCTATGGAGGGCTCACGGAGGTCTGGGCTCAAACCGAAGATGATGCCCGCCGACTGCGCGCCCTGGGGGCGCCGGTCACCGCCGTGCTCGGTAATCTGAAGTTTGACGTGCAAGTGGACGAGTCACAGCAGCGGGCTGGTCAAGCGGCTCGTCGTCCCCTGGCGCGACCCGTGGTGGCGCTGGCCAGTTCACGCGAAGGAGAAGAGCCAGCCTTGCTCCAAGCCCTGAGCCATTCGCCCGATGCCTTGGCTCGGGCCTGCTGGCTGATCGTGCCACGCCATCCGCAACGCTTCGATGAGGTCGCCGAGTTGATTCAGTCCGCAGGCTTTCAGGCAGTGCGGCGCAGCCAATTCGGCAGCCTGGCCCAGGCCACTGCGCAATTTGCGGCCAGCGAGGGGCCTACGGTATTGTTGGGCGATTCGCTGGGTGAGATGGGGGCCTACAGTGCGTTGGCCCACTGCACGTTGATGGGCGGCAGCTTTGAGCCCCTGGGTGGACAAAATCTGATTGAACCTCTGGCGTATGGCAGTCCGGTGGTGGTGGGGCCACACACCTTCAACTTTGCGCAAGCCACCGAAGAGGCCCTGCAAGCCGGGGTGGCCACGCGCGTGTCGGACTGGACAGACGGTGTGCAAGCCGCGTTGACGTGGACGCAGCAAATGACACAGGCACCGGACACCTCGCAACGT